>JAPLIW010000699.1 GCA_026388915.1 Deltaproteobacteria bacterium | reverse complement strand
GTGAAGGAAGACATCCTCCTGGCGGTGAAGGAACTCATCACCCAGAAGGACAAGGAAGGCCCGGTGGACGACATCGACCACCTGGGCAACCGGCGGGTGCGGGCCGTGGGCGAGCTTTTGGAGAACCAGTTCCGGGTGGGCCTGGTGCGCATGGAGCGGGCCATCAAGGAACGGATGAGTCTGCAGGACGCCGAAACGCTCATGCCCCATGACCTGATCAATCCCAAACCCGTATCCGCGGTGGTGAAGGAGTTTTTCGGGTCCTCGCAGCTTTCCCAGTTCATGGATCAGACCAACCCCCTCTCGGAAATCACCCACAAGCGGCGTCTTTCCGCCCTGGGCCCGGGGGGCTTGACCCGGGAACGGGCCGGTTTTGAAGTGCGCGACGTCCATCCGACCCATTACGGCCGGATCTGCCCGATTGAGACCCCGGAAGGTCCCAACATCGGGCTCATCGCCTCCCTGAGCACCTATGCCAGGGTGGATGAATACGGGTTTATCGTAACCCCTTACCGCAAAGTGTTGAACGGCCAGGTTACCAAAGAGATCGAGTACCTGTCAGCCCTGCAGGAGGATGAGTCCAGGGTCATCGCCCAGGCCAACGCCCCGATGGATGCCAAGGGGAGGTTTACCGCGGAGATGATCCAGGCGCGCATCGCCGGTGAGCCCACGCTCGTGGAGGCGGCGGAGATCAACTACATGGACGTCTCCCCCAACCAACTGGTCAGCGTGGCCGCCTCCCTCATCCCCTTCCTGGAAAGCGATGACGCCAACCGGGCCCTCATGGGGTCCAACATGCAGCGTCAGGCCGTTCCCCTGCTGCGGGCCGAATCCCCCCTGATCGGCACCGGGATGGAAGACACGGTGGCCCGCGATTCCGGCGTGGCGGTGGTGGCCAAGCGGGACGGGGTGGTGGAGAAAGTGGATTCCTCCCGGGTCATCATCCGCGCCCCCGACAACGCCGGCCGGAACGGCTCGCGCTCCGAAGTGGATATTTATAACCTGATCAAATACCAGCGGTCCAATCAGAACACCTGCATCAACCAGAAACCCATCGTGCAGGAGGGGCAGCGGGTCAAGAAAGGGCAGATCATCGCCGACGGTCCGGCCACCCGCAGCGGGGAACTGGCCCTGGGACGGAACATCCTGGTGGCTTTCATGCCCTGGGGCGGCTACAACTTTGAAGACTCCATCCTGATCAGCGAGCAGGTGGTGAAAGACGACAGCTTTACCTCGGTGCACATCGAGGAGTTTGAGGTGGTCGCCCGGGATACCAAGCTGGGCAAGGAAGAGATCACCCAGGATATTCCCAACCTGGGCGACGAGTCCCTGAAGAACCTGGATGAGAGCGGCATCATCCGCATCGGCGCGGAGGTGAAGGCCAGCGACATCCTGGTGGGGAAAATCACCCCCAAAGGGGAGACCCAGCCCTCTCCGGAGGAGAAGCTCCTCCGGGCGATCTTCGGGGAGAAAGCCGGAGCGGTGAAGGACACCTCTCTCCGCGTGCCCCCGGGGGTGGAAGGAATCGTGATCGGAACCAAGATCTTCAGCCGCCGGGGCGTGGAGAAGGACACGCGGGCCAAGTCCATCGAAGAGGAGGAAATCTCCCGGATCCTGCGCGATCAGGAGGACGAAGTGCAGATCGTCCAGCACCTGGCCGCCCAGAAGGTGAGGAAGCTCTACGTGAATGAGGTCCTGACCACCCGTCTTTCCGAGGACCGCAGCGGCAAAACCCTGGTCGCCAAGAACACCAAGCTGACCAAAGAAATACTGGCCGAAATCGCGGACCCCCGCCTGCGGGATGTAAACCTCCAGAACTCCAAGAAGAAGGCTGAGGCGGAGAAGGTCTGGGAAGGGCTGGATGAGCGGATCCAGCTGATCCGGGGGGCCTTCGAAAGGAAGATCGTTCGTCTGAAGAAGGCCGATGAGCTGCCCCCCGGAGTGATCAAAATGGTCAAGACGGATGTGGCCATCAAGCGGAAGCTCTCGGTGGGTGACAAGATGGCCGGCCGCCACGGGAACAAAGGGGTCATCTCCCGGATCCTCCCCGAGGAGGACATGCCCTACCTGGAGGACGGGACGCCGGTGGACATCGTCCTCAACCCTCTGGGCGTTCCCTCGCGAATGAACGTGGGTCAGATCCTGGAAACCCATCTGTGCTGGGCCGCCAAGGGATTGGGGGAGCAGGTCAACCAGATGATCCAGAAGGAGTACAGTCCCAAGGCCCTGCGGGACAAAATCAAGAAGATTTACAACTCGGAGAAATTCTCCCAGGTGGTTGAGGAAATGAGCGAGGAGGAGCTTCGAGAATACGCCCGGAGCCTTTCGGGGGGCGTGTTCATGGCCTCCCCGGCCTTCGACGGGGCCACGGAGAAAGAGATCAAACAGCTTCTGAAAGAAACCGGCCGCACGGTTCAGGGCACCCTGTATAACGGCCGCACCGGGGAACCCTTCGACCAGAAGGTGACCGTGGGGGTCATTTACATGATGAAACTCCACCATTTGGTGGATGACAAGATCCACGCCCGCTCGGTGGGTCCCTACTCGCTCATCACCCAGCAGCCCCTGGGGGGCAAGGCCCAGTTCGGCGGCCAGCGCCTGGGGGAGATGGAAGTGTGGGCCCTGGAAGCCTACGGAGCGGCCTACGCGCTGCAGGAATTCCTCACCGTCAAGTCCGACGATGTCCTGGGCCGCACGCGGATGTACGAGACCATCGTCAAAGGAGGGCACACCCTGGATTGCGGGGTCCCCGAGTCCTTCAACGTCCTGGTGAAGGAGCTGCAGAGCCTCTGCCTGGACATGGAGCTTCTGGAAAAAGAGGAAGCCTAAAGGAGATCGCCTTGGAAGACCTTTTCAGTTTTTTTGAAAAGCCCAAACACCCCCTGTCGTTCAATGCGGTGCGCATTTCCCTGGCCTCCCCCGAGAAGATCCGGGCCTGGTCCTACGGGGAGGTGAAGAAGCCCGAGACCATCAATTACCGCACCTTCAAGCCGGAGCGGGACGGGCTCTTCTGCGCCAAGATCTTCGGCCCCACCAAGGATTATGAGTGCAACTGCGGAAAGTACAAGCGGATGAAGCACCGCGGGGTGGTCTGCGAGAAGTGCGGCGTGGAAGTGATCCAGTCCAAGGTCCGGCGGGAACGGCTGGGACACATCGAGCTGGCCACCCCGGTGGCCCATATCTGGTTCCTGAAGAGCCTCCCCAGCCGTATCGGGAGCCTCCTGGATATGACCCTGCGGGAACTGGAGAAGGTCCTCTACTTCGAGGCCTTGGTGGTTATCGATCCCAAGAAGACGCCCCTCAAGGAAAAAGAACTTCTCAACGACGAACGCTACCGCAAGACGCTGGAAGAATACGGGCCGGACTCATTCACCGCCGGAATGGGCGCCGAAGCGATCCGGGACATTCTCCGCAAGGTGGATGTCCACAAGCTTTCCGAGCAGCTGCACCGGGAGATGAAGGAAGCCACCTCGGATGTCAAAAAGAAGAAGTTCGCCAAGCGGCTGAAAGTGCTGGATTCGTTCAAGGACTCGGGGAACAAGCCCGAATGGATGATTCTGGAAGTCATCCCGGTGATTCCCCCCGACCTTCGCCCCCTGGTTCCTCTCGACGGCGGGCGTTTCGCCACCTCGGATTTGAACGACCTCTACCGGCGGGTGATCAACCGGAACAACCGGCTGAAGAGGCTCCAGGAGCTCAACGCCCCCGAAATCATCATCCGCAACGAGAAACGGATGCTCCAGGAGGCGGTGGACGCCCTCTTCGACAACGGTCGGGGAGGCCGGGCCATCCTGGGCTCCAACGGGAGGCCCCTCAAGTCGCTGAGCGACATGCTGAAGGGAAAGCAGGGGCGGTTCCGCCAAAACCTCCTGGGCAAGCGGGTGGATTACTCCGGTCGCTCGGTGATCGTCGTGGGCCCGGACCTCCGGCTGCACCAGTGCGGGCTGCCCAAAAAGATGGCCCTGGAACTCTTCAAACCCTTTATCTACAACCGGCTGGAGGCGAAAGGGTACGTGACCACCATCAAGAGCGCCAAGAAAATGGTGGAGCAGGAGAAGGATGAGGTCTGGGAGACGCTGAGCGAAATCGTCCGGGAATATCCGGTCATGCTCAACCGGGCGCCCACCCTGCACCGCCTGGGCATTCAGGCCTTTGAGCCGATCCTCATCGAGGGGAAGGCTATCCAGCTTCATCCCCTGGTGTGCGCGGCCTTCAACGCCGACTTCGACGGCGACCAGATGGCGGTTCACATTCCCCTGTCCATCGAGGCCCAGATCGAAGCCCGGGTGCTGATGATGTCCACCAACAACATCCTCTCCCCGGCCCACGGGAAACCCATCATCGTCCCCACCCAGGATATCGTCCTCGGCCTTTACTACATGACCCGGGAAAAGCCCTTTGTGAAGGGGGAAGGAAAGATCTTTTCCAACCCGGAAGAGGTCCGGATGGCCTATGACGCGGGGGAGGTGGACCTGCAGGCGGCGGTCAAGGTCCGCCTGGGGACCGACGGCACCCGGCAGCTGGTCTCCACTACCGTGGGGCGAATCCTGCTGCGGGAGATCGTCCCCCAGGAGATCCCTTTCTCCTTCGTGAACCGGGTGATGAACAAGAAAGAGCTGGCCAACCTGATCGACCAGTGTTACCGCTATTCGGGCAACAAGAAGACGGTCATCCTGGCGGACCAGCTGAAGGACCTGGGGTACCGGCATGCCACCAAGGCCGGAATCTCCATCTGCATCGACGACATGGTCATTCCCGCCAAGAAAGCGGAGATTCTGGAGAAAGCCAACCGCGAAGTCCTGGAGATCGAGAGCCAGTACAAGGAAGGGTTAATCACCGACGGGGAACGGTACAACAAGGTGGTCGACATCTGGGCCCAGGTGACGGAGAACATCGGCTTCGAAATCCTGGAAGAACTGGGCAACGTGGTGATCACCGATCCCAGCGGGAAGAAGAAGAGAGTCCCCTCCTTCAACCCCATCTTCATGATGGCCGATTCGGGGGCCCGGGGAAGCGCCCAGCAGATCCGGCAGCTGGCCGGGATGCGCGGCCTCATGGCCAAACCCTCGGGAGAAATCATCGAGACCCCCATCACCGCCAACTTCCGCGAAGGCCTGACCGTGGCCCAGTACTTCATCTCCACCCACGGGGCCCGCAAAGGGCTGGCCGACACGGCCTTGAAGACCGCCAATTCGGGGTATCTCACCCGGAGGCTGGTGGATGTGGCCCAGGACGTGGTGGTCTCCGAGGTGGACTGCGGCACCCTGGACGGGATCCCCGTCACCCCCCTGGTGGAAGGCGGAGAGATCATCGAGCCCATCGGGGAGCGCGTCCTGGGACGGGTGGCCCTGGAGGATATCGTCGATCCCTTCACCGGGGAAATCCTGGTCAAAGCCAACGAGGAGATCGACGAGCGGCTGGTGGAAAAGATCGAGAACGCCGGCCTGGAGAGAATCAAGATCCGCTCGGTTCTGACCTGCCGGTCCAAGCGCGGGATCTGCGTCCTGTGTTACGGGCGAGACCTGGCCCGGGGCCAGCTGGTCAATATCGGGGAGGCCTGCGGCATCATCGCCGCCCAGTCCATCGGGGAACCGGGCACCCAGCTTACCATGCGCACCTTCCACATCGGCGGAACGGCCAGCCGGCGGGCCGAGCAGACGGCCCTCCAGCCCCGCAACGACGGGCGGGTCAAGTTCCTGAATGTGGCCACGGTCCGGAACAAGGAAGGGGACCTGGTGGTCATGAACCGCAACGGGGAGCTGGCCATCGTGGACGAGAGCGGGCGGGAGAGAGAACGGTATCCCATCATCTACGGGGCCAAGATCAAAGTGGATAGCGGGCATCCGGTGAAGGGCGGAGACCTGCTCGCCGAGTGGGACCCCTACACCATCCCCATCCTCACCGAAGTGTCGGGGCGGGTGAAGTTCGGGGATATCGTCGAGGGGGTCACCATGCAGGAGCAGCTCGACGAGGTGACCGGATTTTCCACCAAGGTGCTCATCGAATCCAAAGATCCCGAATCCCGGCCGCGGGTGTCCATCAAGGACGACAAGGGCCGCACGCTTAAGATCCCCGGGACCGAGTCCATGGCCCGCTACCTCCTGCCGGTCGGGGCGCATATCGTGGTCGCGGAAGGGGACAAGGTCCACCAGGGAGATGTCATCGCCAAGATCCCCCGGGAGACCACCAAGACCAAGGATATCACCGGAGGACTCCCGCGGGTGGCCGAGCTCTTCGAGGCGCGCAAACCCAAGGAGTACGCCCTGATCAGTGAAATTACGGGAACGGTCTCTTTTGGCAAGGATACCAAGGGCAAGAGAAAAGTGGTCATTACCCCGGAGGTCGGGGATTCCAAAGAGTACTCCATCCCCAAAGGAAAACATATCAGCGTCCATGAGGGAGAAAAGGTAAAGGCCGGGGAAGCGCTCATGGACGGCTCCTCCAACCCGCACGACATCCTGGCCATCCTGGGGGTCGAAGACCTGGCCCGGTATCTGGTGGATGAAGTCCAGGAAGTCTACCGCCTCCAGGGAGTGAAAATCAACGACAAGCACATCGAGGTGATCGTCCGGCAAATGCTCCGGCGGGTGATCATCAAGGAAGTGGGAGACTCCAACTTCCTGGTCGGGGAACATGTGGAGCGTCATCTCTTCGAGGAGGAGAATGACCGGCTGAAGTCCCAGGAGAAACAGCCGGCCACGGCCGACCCGCTGCTGCTGGGGGTAACCAAGGCCTCCTTGAGCACCGAGAGCTTCATCTCCGCGGCTTCCTTCCAGGAGACGACCAAAGTCCTCACCCAGGCGGCGATCAGCGGAAAGACCGATCACCTGCGGGGGCTGAAGGAAAATGTAATCCTCGGGCGTCTCATCCCGGCCGGAACCGGCCTGGCCCGCTACCGGAACCTGGGAATCCAGGTGGAGGGCGGAGAAGAGGAAACGGAGAAATCCGAAAATTAGGCCCAAAATTGATGATCTCGTAAAAAGTCACTTGAAGGGTCACCCCGGCGAAAGCCGGGGTCCAGACGTCGTCCCGACGAAAGTCGGGAACCATCTCATAGACTGGATCCCGGTTTTCACCGGGAACCCTGGATTCCGGCTTTCGCCGGAATGACGAATTTTATGGAATTTCGACTTTT
>JAPLIW010000379.1 GCA_026388915.1 Deltaproteobacteria bacterium | reverse complement strand
GAGGGGAAGGAAGTGTACGGCCTTAACACGGGCGGAAGCTGGAAGAGCGACGGGTTCCGCATCACCATGGTTCCTGCCGCCCATACCTCGGAGATCATGGGCGAGGGCTGGGTTTCAGGGCCCATCCAGCCCGGCTCCGGGGCCATCGGCTTTGTCCTGGACATCGAGGACGGGCCGACGATTTACTTTTCCGGCGACACCGGCGTTTGCGCCGACATGACCCTCATAAGGGACCTCTACCGTCCGAAGGTGGCCATCATGACGGCGGGCGGAAAATACAACATGGGCTACCGGGAAGCTGCTTACGCCGCCTCGCTGATCTGGCCCGAGTACCTGATTCCGACCCATTACGGAACTTTTGAGGATCAGAAGCTGGACCTGGACCAGCTGGAGAAGGAAATGAAAGTCCGGGCCCCGGGGGTCAAACTGGTTCGCATCAAGCCGGGAGAGAGTTTCATGTGCTGAAGGATCGCCGGTAGAAATGGGACCCCAGGGGGGACGAATTCGAAAGGGTTCCATTTGAGACTCCGCGCCCGGGTGAATCATCCATCCGCAGAAAGAAGGTGATAAAATGATCGAACTGCACATCTTCCTGGAGCCTTTTGCGGGAAAGGAAAAAGACCTGGAATCCATCTACTGGAAGGAGTATGTCCCCGGCATAAAAATCCAGAAGGGCTTCCAAAGAACGACCCTGCTGAAAAAACGCGATGCCCTGCGGGAGTACCAGATTCACATCACCTTCGACAATGAAGATTTCCGGCTCCAGTGGGTCGCCTCCAAGGAGCACACCGCAGTTTGGCCCAAGGTGGCTGCCCTTTGCCAGCGGGTATCCTGGACCGGGTTCGACACCGTTCAAAAATAGCCGGACCCCCGAGCAGCCGGAAACAGATCAAACCGCGTTGCGGGAGGGGCATTCTCTTTCATCGGGGAATGCCTATTCAAAAAAATAAAAAAGAAGAGGAGGAAATGATTATGAAACGCTTCCTGCAAATCGCATCCATATGCAGCCTGGTCCTGGTTTTTGCCTTTTCGGCCTACGGGGCCGGGAAACCCATCAAGGTCGGTTTCCCCGCAATTCTGTCCGGTGGGGGAGCCCTATTTGGCAAACCTTCCTCCGTGGGAGCGGAAATGTTCGTGAAGGAGCTCAACGCCAAGGGGGGAGTCCTGGGAAGGCCGATCGAATTGATCATTCGCGACTGCGGGAACACTCCCGAGGAAGCCACTCGAGTCGCCCGGGAGATCATCCTGAAAGAAAAGGTGGACTTCCTGGTGGGTGGCTTTACCGCCTCACAGGGCATAGCCCTCTCGGAGGTGGCCAAGACCGAAAAGGTCGTCTACATCGCGCCCATTTCCAAGACCACGGCCATGACCGATCCCGGTAAGCTGCACCCTTATGTCTTCCGGGCCGCCGCCAACACGAACACCGAAGGCCGAAGCGCCGCGGTGTTCATGGCCAAAAATCCCTGGACCAAGATCGCCACTCTCGGCCCGGATTATGAGTACGGCCAAATGGTCACCAAGGCCTTCGTAGAGTGGATGAAAAAGATCAAGCCTGAAGCCCAGATCGTCCATCAAAGCTGGCCGAAACTGGGGGAGACGGATTATACCCCTTTCATCGCCCCTCTTCTGGCCGCCAAGCCGGATGCCGCCTTCCTCTCTCTCTGGGGCGGCCATTTTGTGACTTTTTCCAAGCAGGCGAAACCCTACGGCTTCTTTGAAAAGGTGAAGGTCGTCGCGGCCGGCGAGGGAGGCTCTCCGGAAACCGGCATGGCTCTCAAAGACGATCTTCCCCTGGGGATTACCACCAATGCCTACGATGTGTTCTATTATCCCGACACGCCGGAGCACAAATCCTATGTAGAGCGGTTGAAAGCCTATACCAAGGAGGAATATGCCCCCAGTTGGGCGATCACGGGTTACATCGCCGTCCAGTTCCTGACCGAGGCGATCCAAAAGGCCAAATCCACGGATAAGATGAAAGTCATCAAGGCCCTGGAAG
>JAPLIW010000586.1 GCA_026388915.1 Deltaproteobacteria bacterium | reverse complement strand
GCCGAACCTGATCCGCCTTCCCCCAGGGTGCCTCTTTCAGCCCAGGTGCCCCATGGCCTTCCAGAGCTGCACAAAGCAAAGGCCCCCCCTCTTCTCCCTGGACGCAGGGCACGGAGTCCGCTGCTGGCTGGTGGAAAAAGAAGCGAGAAATTCCTGAAATTGATTTCCCTTGCGCCCTGAGCCTTAAGCCTTTTCTTTTTCGATTCTTTCCCTGACCTTCTTCCAGCTTTCCGTGATGAGGAAACTTTCGTCCTGGTTGTCCAGCAGGGAGAGGAAAAGTTTCGTGGGCATGGCCAGAGTCAGGCTGTTGGGCTCGACGAAAGGCCGGGCCGAGACGTCGAACAATCCCAGGATGGCCTGAGGATTTTTCTTCTCCGCCTCTTTCAGAGGATGGGTCAGGATGGCCCCGCAGCCGGAGCTGAAAGGTATGCGGACGGCATCAAAACGCTCGGCGGCGTAGTTGGTGAGGGTGAACAGGCCGGCCAGCACGTCCGGGGAGGCGAAAAAGATTATCACCTCAGGTTCCTCCGGGACTGAGAGTTTGTCGAGGGGCTTGAAGACGCAGTATTTGGCCGGAGTCTTTCGAGGCTGGACCGAGGCAAAGTATTCCCGGGCGGTCTCCGGCTTCTTGATATACCTCTCCCCTTCCATCTCCCCGGGAATCCCGCAGGATAAGAAATATTCGATTTGGGGCATCGGCGTGGCTTGGAACCCCATGTAATACCCCCCGCCGAAACAGCCCACATGATCCGCGTCGAAATATACCGTTTCCCCCTGCTGGCGCGCCCGCTTCAGCAGGGCGAACATGCAGACATGGCCTTTTTCTTTCGGAGACAGCCCCGCTGCGGGCTTGTCGTTGCTGTAAAAAGCCGCCAGAGGATGCTCCTTCAGCCCCAGCCGGTCATGGAATTTTTGGTATTTCTTTGAATCCATTTTCATTTCAACCCTCCTTTCCTCTGACATTGTAGGGGCGACCCGGCGGGTCGCCCCTACTTCCCAGAATGATACCCATTTCGTCTCTATAATCGGGACGGCGGTTCAAGACTTTGGGATTTTCCCGATCGGTGGGCCACTTCTGAGGGTTATAAACGATGTATTCCCTGATTTTTTCTAATTCATCTTCATCGCGGATGACGCGTTCATAGTAATTTCGTTGCCAAACTGAAATATCGGAGTTTCGACCCCCTGCCTGAGTTCGTTTTGTCGTGACTGATTTGAATTGCCCCAATATAGCTCCCAAGGAGCCTGCCTTAGGACCGCAAACTTCTTCCTTTCCCGTAGGGGCGACCCGGCGGGTCGCCCCTACAGTTTCCCGTGATCCCTTTCAAATACCTGCTGGCGATAGGAAAAACAACCTCAGGCTGATCGCTGATTCGTCAATCCCCGAAAATCACTCCGATCGACCGGGCGGTGTGGACCATTTCTCCATCGGGGCGGACCCTTCTCTGCCGGCCTCCGACTTTCTCCAGCGCGATATCCTTGATCTGGGTTCCCCGCAGGCAAACCATTCTCCCGAACTTCCCTTCCATGGCCAGCTCCACGGCCCGCGCCCCGAACCGGGTCGCCAGGATCCGGTCGAAGGCTGAAGGGGACCCTCCCCTTTGCACATGGCCCAATACGGTGACCCGGGTTTCGAGACCGGTTCCCTTTTCGATCTCATTCCCCACCTTGTAGCCAATCCCTCCCAAACGGAGGGGATCGGTGCTGTCTTCGATCACCCGCTGGACGACCATTTCTCCCTTCTTGGGCTTGGCTCCCTCAGCCACCACGACGATGCTGAATCGTTTTCCCTGTTTCCGCCTCTCCAAAATCTGCTTGCAGACCTTCTCATACTCAAAGGGAATCTCGGGGATGAGGATGACGTCCCCTCCTCCGGCCAGGCCGGCCATGAGGGCGATCCATCCGGCATACCTCCCCATGACCTCGATCACCATGATTCGGTGATGGGATTCGGCCGTGCTGTGCAGGCGGTCGATGGCGCCCATAGCCACCTGCAAGGCCGTGTCAAAGCCAAAGGTGACGTCCGTGCCCCATAAGTCGTTGTCGATGGTCTTGGGAACCCCGATGATCTTGACGCCCTTTTTCGAGAGCTTGCTCCCGATGGTCAAAGATCCATCCCCCCCCAGAACAAAAAGGACCTCGACCTTATTCTTCTTGATGTTTCGGATCGCCTGACCGGAGACATCTTTAAACGCCTTCTGACCCTTCACGACCACGGGA
>JAPLIW010000950.1 GCA_026388915.1 Deltaproteobacteria bacterium | reverse complement strand
GGGGCCCAGGGGATATCCAGAGCTCCCGCCTGCAGACTGCGCAAAGAAGCCTGAACCGGGTCTCCTTCACCCATTTCCAGGGCTTTGTCGAGGATCGCTCGGGCTTCCAGCAGGATGATTTTTTTTTCCTGCAATAGCCCGGGTGTGACCGGAAGGCGGTTTTGACGCATGAGCCGGATGGCCATCCGGGTCGCCTTCACGCCGTCGGCGTTGGCCTCCTTGGTAGGGATCCCCTCCGCCTCGTGGGTGCTCTTGGTGATGATCTGGGTGGCCCCCGAAAAAGCCGCGATGATCCCGCCGAGAATGATGATGGCGTAAGCCCGGGGTTCGTCCGTGGGAAAAGCCTGCATCCATTGATGGGTGGCGGTGGAGAAGAAAACTTCCCCGTACCCCAGGCGGTCTAAATATTCGCGCCCCACCTCTTCCAGAGCCCACAGCGCGGCGACGTCCTGAAAAAGATCCAGGCTTTGGCAAAGCCCCACACTGTAATGCTTGACTCCCTGGCCGGCTGCCATGAGCATTTCCAGAACGGCGACCGCGATCCCCACGCCCGGAGGAATCAGAGTGCCGGTTAAAAACCCGGGCTGTTCCCGGTGCAGGCGGATTCCCTTTTCCTCGTAGAAGGACGTCAGCCGATCCACATACTGATAATTGCGGATTCCCTGTTCGAAGGGCAGGTCCTTGGTGTAAGCGGCCGTATAGGAAATGCCCGCCCCCAAATAGGCCGTCATGCCGCCGGCAAAACCCGTTTCGGCCGTGAGCATGGGGAAGGCGGTTCCGGAGAGGACGATGACGGGGCGGTCCACCGCTTCGGATATCCGGCGAACCGCTTGCAGGCCATGATTGACAATCGGACATCCGTTCAGCATGGAACGGCCGGCGCGGCGGCTCTCCTCGATTCCCTGCTGGGCCTGCTGAAATTTCAGATTGCGGGTGTAGGTGTCGGTGGTGTTCGGGAGCAGATCGGCCCCGCCTTGGTTCTGAAGGCACTGCAGCAGGGCAATGTGGTCTTCGACTAGGGCCACGCCTCCGCGGGGCTGAACCAGGGTGCGCCCCTCCTTTTTCGCGGCTGCTACGGCGCGGGCGTAGTTCTTATGAAGCGGGATTTTGTGGAGGTAGGCGACGGCCTCCTCGAGATCGAGATCCTTTCCGGTAGGCCACAAGGAGAGGACCTTTTCCCGCTCCCGAAAAAATTCTTCGTCCGTCCAGCGCTGATTATTCAAATCCATTTTAAAACCCCTTCACCACAGAGGGCACCGAGAGCACAGAGGATAAAGAAATCAGAAGCAAACATCAAAAAGAAAAAAATACGAAAATGACGGAAAAGCGAAAATTCAGACCCTTTCCGGAATCATCAACTATTTTCTTTAGCCTCTTAACCCTTATTACTCTCTGCTCTCTGTACTACTAATATTCAAACTCTTTAAATTTGATGATCTCGTAAAAAGTCACTGGAACGATGGTTTCGTAAAAAGCTCCAGATGCCAGGCGCGCAAAAACTGAGGAGTGAGGCGCACTTACGAGTGCGCCTCAACGACGAAGTTGCAGCGCAACGCAGCAGATGGACTTTTTACGAGACCATCAAATTTTGTTAAGCCTTTTCCCCTATTCACTCCCCCTCACCCTCCCCTCTCCCCCGTAGACGGTGGAGAGGGATAAATGAGGATTCTATTTGTAGCTTTGTGATCTCTGTGCCCTCTGTGGTGAAATTTAGTCGTTCCATTTTTTCAAATACTTTCTGGCGAT
>JAPLIW010000439.1 GCA_026388915.1 Deltaproteobacteria bacterium | reverse complement strand
CTTGGAAAGCCCGTGAAGTACCTCATCGTTGATGGCATTGCGCTTCTCCGGACGGTTGAGGGTTACCGTTCCCACTCCATCCTTCACTTCCCACTTGATTGCGTCATTAGCCATGGATGCCTCCTTTTTGGCAAAATAAGTTCGGAGTTCGTAGGGGCGACCCGCCGGGTCGCCCCTACGGAGTTCGGAGTAAAAGCCGCCACTGGTTACTCGTTGCGGGTTGCTCGTTACTCGTTCTTGTTTGCGGAAGCCTCCCACAGGAAAACAGAAACCAGGAACGAGCAACCAGAAACCAGCAACCAGACCCGTTTTTAAGATAGTCCGCTCAACCTGGCAATCTCCCCCACGATGGCTTGGGTAAACTCCTGGGCTTCGGTCTTCCCGTCGGCAAAGAGAGGCCGCCCGATTTTCACCCGGATCTCGGTTCTCACCTTTTCCTCCAGGTACCGAATCCCCATGGGGATGAAAGGAAGGGTCCGGGCGCCCTGCCATCCCTTCTTTTCCTGAAACCGGAGGATGCACTCAATCAGCCGATGCTTTCCCCGGCCCATGGAATGGGGGTAATAGGTCCCCTCGGGAAAGATGACGACAAATTCCCCATCCTGCAGGATCCTTTCCAGATGGCGAAAGGAGTCCAGGGTTTTGACCGGATTGACCCGGTCGAGCGGGATTCCTCCCAGGGCGGTGATGAATTGCCGGACCCCCGGATAGACGAAGAGTTCCTGCTTGGCCACATAGCTTACCGGCCTCCAGGCGGCCAGTGACACGACGGGAATATCGGTCCAGTACTGGTGTTTGGGGAGAAGAATGCCGGGGCCCTCCGCAGGGATGTTTTCCCTCCCCTCGATGCGGATCCGGTAGATGGAATGAAAACAGGGATAGTTAACGGCCCGGATAAGCTTATAGAGTAAATTGCTTCGGCGAATGGTCACGGCTCAAATTAGCACAAGGGATGGGAGGAATCAACTTTTTCGGGGGGGAATGGCCGGAGCTTTCGGGTTTCGGGTTCCGAGTTTATAAAAGTTGATGGTCTCGTAAAAAGTCTCTTTAAGCGTCACCCCGGCGAAAGCCGGGGTCCAGACGTCGTCCCTGCGAAAGCAGGGAACCAGTTTAAAAACTGGATTCCTGTTTTCACAGGAAACCCTGGATTCCGGCTTTCGCCGGAATGACGAATTTCATGGAATTTCGACTTTTTACGAGATCATCAAAGTTGCTCATCCCTTGTTTCTTGTTGGGGACGGCCGTTTGGAAAGAATAACGAGTAACGAATAACGTATAACGAGCGCCCAGCTACGAGGTACCCGAAACCGGGATGATTTAAAGGACTTTGGAAGATTTTTTAATCGCGCACAGCTCCCCGCACATGGTGCAGACGTCGCTCTCCCGGGGCATGCTGGATTCGCGGAGTTTTTGGGCCCTCAGGGGATCGATGGAGAGGCGGATCTGTTCCTTCCAGTCCAGCGACTTTCTGGCCCGGGCCATCCGGCAGTCCATTTCCATGGAGCCTTTCAAGCCCCGGGCGATGTCCGCGGCGTGGCCGGCGATCCTGGAGGCGATGACCCCTTCCCGGACATCCTCCACCGACGGAAGGCGCAGGTGCTCCGACGGAGTGACATAGCAGAGGAAGTCCGCCCCGGCGCGGGCGGCGATCGCCCCCCCGATCGCTCCGGTGATATGGTCATAGCCGGGAGCGATGTCTGTCACCAGAGGCCCCAGGACATAAAAGGGAGCCCCGTGGCAGAGGCGTTTCTGAAGGAGGACATTCGCTTCAATCTGGTCCAGGGGAACATGACCCGGTCCTTCGATCATCACCTGGACCCCCTTGGCCCAGGCTCTTTCGGTCAGCTCCCCCAGCAGAATCAGCTCCTGGATCTGGCCGCGGTCCGTGGCGTCGGCCAGGCAGCCCGGACGGAGTCCGTCCCCCAGGCTCAGGGTCATATCGTAAGCCTTGGCAATCTCCAGCAGGCGGTCATACTCTTCGAACAGGGGGTTTTCTTTCTTATTGTAATCCATCCACTCCACCAGGATGGCCCCGCCCCGACTGACGACGCCTATCAGGCGGCCTTCTTTCTTGATTCTTCCCACCGAGTTCTGCGTAACCCCGCAGTGGACGGTGATAAAATCCACTCCGTCCTGGCCGTGTCTTTCGATCACCTCGAAGAGGTCGTCGGCGGTCATCTCCACCATGGGACGGTTCTTCTTCCGGGGCATCTCGACGGCCGCCTGGTAAATAGGCACGGTCCCCACCGGGACGGTGGAGGCTTTCATGACCGCCTTGCGGGTCTCGTCGATTCCCTGCCCGGTGGAAAGATCCATGATGGTGTCCGCCCCGGCCTCGATGGCCGCGTGCACTTTCTCCAGTTCCTCTTCGATGTTGTTATGATCCCCGGAGGTGCCTACGTTGGCGTTCACCTTGGTGCGCAGCCCTTTGCCGATGGCCAGCGGGGGGATATTCCGATGTTTTACATTCTGGGTGATGACCGTGGTCCCCTCGGCCAATCCCTGGCGAACGGCTTCGGCGGGGACATTCTCCGCGGAAGCGCACTTCTCCATGGCTTCCGTAATCCGGCCCTGGCGGGCATATTCCAATTGAGTCATCATTCCTCCCCCCCATGCCTCCGCTAAAATTATACCGTTTGTCCCAAGCGTTCCAGAATCATCCGGGCCACTTTTTCCCCAGAAAAAAGCATGCCCCCAAAGATCGGGCCCATGCGATATCCCCCGAAGGTCGCGTTTACGGCCATGCCGGCCACATAAAGCCCGGGGTATATCTCGCCCGTGTTCTCCAGGGTCGATCGCTCGGCTTCCTCCGCCCAGAGAGAACGCTCTCCTTGGAAAGACCCTTTCGGGGTTCCGAATTTGATCCCATTCTTTCTTTCGAGTACCTGGACCACCTCGGCGGGGTGGCCGGTGGCATCCACCACATATCTTGCCCGCACGGCGAGCGGGTCCACGTGGAGGTTGGCCATTTCGACGGCCGTCCAGTTGATCACCAATCCGGCCACCGCATCTTGTCGGACCATCAGGTCTTCGACGCTCATTCCGTTAAAGATTTTCGCCCCGGCCCGGCAGGCCGACGCGCATAGAGTGGAGACAGTCTCCACCGAGTCGGCGGTATAATATCCGTCTTGAAATTTCTCCGTGGTCACGCCGAATTCGTCCAGGATTCGTTTCGCTTTTTCCTGGATGACAATTTCATTGAAGAGCATCCCTCCGCCCCACATCCCCCCGCCGACGCTCAATTTCCGCTCGAAGAGAGCCACTCGAGCCTTCCCTCTGGCCAGATAGCACGCCGCCAGCAGTCCGGACGGCCCTGCCCCGACGACCGCCACATCCACATCCAGTCCCTGCGAGAACTTGCGGGCAAAACGATCGATGATGGCTCTGGAGATGACGATTTCATCCAGGCTCATTCTGCAATCCTCCTTGGAGTGGTTTTGGGGAAGGACCGGGGGCTGAAAAGCAAAAAGCCGGCGATTCCCGAAAGAACCGGCGGCTTTCATCCATCTCAGGATTTGCTTCCCTCCGCTGGTATTATCCAACAGGTTCGAGGGGTCGTCCCGCCTTTGGCGGAATCTCTCAGCCGGTCCAGCTCCCCCAGCAAATCTGATTTTATTGTACGCCCTGGCCAGGAAATGTCAAGGGGCAAAAGGCATAGCAATAAAAGCTCATAGCTCATGGCTGATAGCTCGTAGCTAAAAGCTCCTGCTTTAGGCCATCAGCTATGAGCCATGAGCTTTTGTCAACTCTCTGCTCTCTGCTCTTCGCTCTCTGCTTCCTTCAGGGCCTCTTCGATCTCTTTCCTGACGCCTTCATCCTCTTCCAGGCGCCTTTTCTTCTCCAACGCGGCTTTGGCCTGCTTTCCGCCAATCTTTCCCAGAGCCCAGGCCGCGTGGGTCCGGACCAGGGGTTCCGGGTCCTCCAACGCCGAAACCAGCAGGGGGACCGCCTCCGGGTCCCCCTGGTTTCCCAGGGCCACGGCGGCGTTTCTCTGCCAGAGTTTCCGGTTTTCCTTGCGGATGTAATAGAGAAGGGGCCACACCTTCTGCTCGTAGTGTTCCTGGGACATGGTCAAAAGCTTGATAAGAGAAAAGTCCGCGGCGCGTTCAAGAAGCTTCGAATTCATGGGTTTCTTTTTTTCCATCCACTTCTTGTTCCGCGGGCAGGCCTCCTGGCACCGGTCGCATCCGTAAACCCAGGTCCCCATCTTGGACCGCATCTCCCGGGGGATTCCGCCAGTAGTGAAATAAGTGTTGTAGGCGATGCACTTCCGGGGGTCCATTTTCAGGGGGGCGTACAGGGCTCCGGTGGGACAGGCCTCCATGCATTTGCGGCAATTCTCCGGGCATTCCACCTTCATCGTGGGGGTGTCGGGCTCCAGTTCCCGGTCCACCAGATAGGGCTCATTGACGATCCAGGAGCTCTTTCCGGCGGCCTCGTTGGCGAAAGCAAAACAGCTCTTCCCGTAGTTGGTTACCCCGGCGCGGGCCCCGGACAGCCGGGCGGGGGCGGGGCCATAGATGCTCTTTATTCCCTGTTCCTGGAGGAATTTCTTGAGATCCCTCCTCCGCTGGCTGTGAAAGTTATCCTCCGGGCAGAAGAGCCCTTTCAGGTAGCAGCGCCCGATCTTCCCGGCCAGGGAAGGCGGAAAATCCTCTTCCCAGTAGCTGTCGGTCACTACGATCAGGGATTTGACCCCCGGAATAAAACGCGCGGGATCCACGAACGAGGTTACATCCAGGTCTCTGACCGAAGCCCGCTGGCCCAGGGTTTTTCCCCACGCATACATCTCCGGGCGGCCGGCGATTTCTTCCGCATAAAGGGTAAAGGGTTCCGCAGTGGCCACCCCCACGGCTACGAACCCCAGATCCAGCGCTTTTTCCTTGATGATCTTGGTCAAAGACATGATTTAACTCCAGCATAGAGCATGGAGCATGGAGCAGAGAGCAAAGAGTTAAAAACTTTTTTCATTATTCTTTGTGCATTGTCCATTGTTGATGAACTCGTAAAAAGTCGCAATTCCATAGAATTC
>JAPLIW010000526.1 GCA_026388915.1 Deltaproteobacteria bacterium | reverse complement strand
AGGGCGCCGCTGGTAATGTCGGCCACCAGGTGGCCCAGGGAGAGGAGGGTCAGGGCGCGGTAATCAATCTTTTGGGGAGCCTCAATCGGGTCGGTCATGTTTCCTCAGGCTTTGAGTCTATCCGTTCTGTCGGGAAAAGCGAATGAAAAAACCATCCCGATCCCGCTCAAAACAGGTAGGGGCGACCCCTCGGTCGCCCCTACCCAGAAATCACCATCATTTTTCTATCTGAGATCTTACCATGGTCACTTTCGGTCTGGCTTCATTGCAGGCCTGGATGGATTCGAAGTCCCGGTCCGAACCCCCCGGATGCACAATGGCGGTGACTCCCTCTTTGATTCCCACATCCGCTCCGTCGCGGAAGGGGAAGAAGGCATCGGAGATCATCACCGATCCTTTGATTCCCCCGCGGGCCTCCTGGGCCTGGTGGTCGATTTCCTTCTTGGCGGCGAGGTCGCGCCTTCCCTGGTCGATTTCCATTTCCAGGGTCTTGTAGGGAATTCCGTATTTGCGGAAGCAGAGGGCGTCGGCATACTTGGTATACGCTTTGAAGGCGGCGATTTCCGCCACCCCCACCCGGTCCTGCTCGCCCGTGCCGATCCCCACCGTCACTCCCTTTTTCACGAATAACACCGAGTTGGAAGAAACTCCCTGCTCCACGGCCCAGCCGAAGATCATGTCCGCGTACTCTTCTTCCGTGGGCTCCCGCTCGATGACGTAGGTTTTTCCCTTGTAGGCGGCCGTGGCCTTCTTGAAGTCTTTTTTCGTGGCAATGGAGTTGAGGGATGACTGCTGAACTACGAAGCCTCCATCGATCAGCGACTTGAAGTCCACGAAACGCAAATTCCGGTATTCCGCCAGGCGGTCTATCCGGGGAACCCGGACGATTCGCAGGTTCTTGCGGCTCTTCAGGATTTCCACCGCACCCTCTTCGTATTCCGGCGCCGCCACGACCTCCAGGTAGTTTTCGCTGATCATCTGCGCCGTGGCTTTGTCCAGGGGCCGGTTGACCACCAGGGCCCCGCCGAAGGCGGCGATCCGGTCGGCCATGTTGGCCTTGCTATAGGCGTCAACCAGCAGGGTCCCGACAGCCACTCCGCTGGGGTTGTTGTGCTTCATAATAGCCACGGCCGGGCGGTCCATCATGTATTTCAGGATGTTCAGGGCATTGTCCACGTCGGTGAAATTGATCTTCCCCGGATGCTTCCCCGACTGGATCATGTCCTCCTCCGAAATGGCGCTGACCAGCCCTTTCCCCGCGCCGATGAACTCGCATCCCCCCAGGACCAGGTTCCCGTTGACGAGTTCATATAACGCGGCTTCCTGCCCCGGGTTCTCCCCGTACCGCAGGCCCTTTTCGATCAGCTCGCCCGTGCTCTCATCCGGGATCTTCCAGGCCCGCTTCCGGTAAACCAGGGTCTGATCACCGAACTGGATGGTCATCCGTTCGGGGAAATGATCTTCCATCACGGTCTTGTACATCTGCTTGAAGTCGGCCATATTCTCCTCCAATGAATGATGCTAGAAATTTCTTCGAGTCCCTGATCGATGGAACCCCTTTTCCCCAGGATCTTACCAGAGGGAGAAAGAAAAAGGGAAGGGTTTTTTGTGATTGTTGGGGTTCAGACTGGAGGAATTCGGATCATCAGGCTCGGCGGGATCATCGTTTTCTAATCACCTTTCCGCCTGTCCTCCGCAAAGAGAGGCCTGCGAGGAAATAGCTCCAGAGGCAAGACGGAACCAAACCATCTCCCCTTGCGAATCTCCCCGGGACAGGCCCGCCCCAATGAAAGAATAACCGCCTTAGGATGATGATCCGAATTCCTCCAGCCTGAACCCCATGCGCTAGCCCCTCTCTCTTCCGGGTTTTTCTCGGCCATGGGTTCTTTCCGCAAAAAGCGGGGGTGGGCAAGCTTTCTTCTCTCCTTGCCGGGGTATGGTTCATCTGTTATTCTATTTCTATAAACCACTGTGGGGGCGATTCATGAACCGCCCCAACCCGCTCATTTTACCCATGCCAAACGAAATCGAAATCAGCCACGTCACCAAAGCCTACGGAAAGCTGGTGGCGGTAAAGGATTTTTCTCTAGGGGTGGCCGGAGGAACGGTCTTTGGACTCCTCGGGCCCAATGGGGCAGGAAAGACCACCCTGGTCAGTATCCTTACCACGTTATTGAAACCCACCTCGGGGATTGCGTTGGTCGGCGGCCATGACGTGGTCCGTGACGGGGCCAGAATTCGCAGCCTGATTGGGGTCGTCCCCCAGGAAAACAACCTGGACCGCTATCTCACCGCCCGGGAAAATCTGGTCCTTCATGCCAAGATGCACCGGATGAGTCCTTCGGATTACAACCGGAGGATTGATGCACTCCTTTCCCTGCTGAACCTCGCGGATCGGCAGAAGGACTTTCCCCCCAAATTGTCGGGCGGCATGCAGAGGCGCCTGGTGGTTGCCCGGGCCCTGGTTCATGATCCCCGGATTTTATTCCTGGATGAGCCGACCACGGGGCTGGACCCCCAGGCCAAGCGGCTTATCTGGGATTATTTTCTCTCCCTGAAGGGAAAGCGGACCCTCTTTCTTACCACCCATAACATGGAAGAGGCGGACTTTCTCTGCGATCAAATCATCATCATCGACAACGGCTCTACCATCGCCTCCGGAACGGCCCCCCAGCTGAAGGACATGGCCGAAAGCTCCTGGTTTTACGAGATTGAGGTCCACAGCCGGGCGGAGGAGTACCTCCGGATCTTTCAGCGCCTTCCCTTCATCGACTGTTCTTCCCTCCAGGACGGGCAGATCGAAGTGTGCCTGAAAAAAGAAGGAAGCCTGGGAGCCCTGGTGGAGCAGATCAATCCCCGAGACCTAAAAAGAATCAGCTCCCGCCAGCCCTCGCTCGAGGATGTCTTTCTAAAATTGACGGGAAGGAGACTTCGACAATGATGCACGGTTCGCTCTGTATCTGGCAGAGGGACATGAGGGTCCTGCAGCGGAACATTTCTTCCGAGGCAGCCACGGTCCTGGCTTTTCCCCTGACTTTCTTTCTCACCTTCGGCCTGGGGCTCAAGGGCTATATCCAGGATATCGATGGAATCTCCTATGCTTTATTTGTCGTGCCGGGGCTCATTTCCATGACCGCCATCCTGGGGGCTTTCGACGACGGGTCGTGGGGAATGTGGTTCCACCGGGTGGTGCAGAAGACCATCGAGGAATACCGGGTGAATCCTATTACCGTCACCGATATTATTGTGGGGAAGATCATATCCGGGTTTACCTCCGGTTTTCTGAAGGGACTTTCCGTGGGAGTCTGTCTTCTCCTGCTTACCGGGTTT
>JAPLIW010000647.1 GCA_026388915.1 Deltaproteobacteria bacterium | reverse complement strand
GAACTGGCATATTTCGAAGACATGATCCTTGAGCAGCGAAGCACCGGGGAGGTTCAGGACGGTTTCGTATTCTTCCTTCAAAGTCATGCCGCAGCTGGGGGAAGAGAAGACCACTTCGGTTCCATCCTCGATCGTTTTCCGAAGGGGCTTGATATTTTTTTCTCCCAGCCGGGAAGCGAGGTCAAAGAAACCGTTGCTGATCAGTGGAAGGCCGCAGCATTCCTGCGGGGGGACGCGAACCTGAAACCCGTTTCTTTCCAGAACCTCGACCAGAGTCCGGCCCAGATCGGGCTGGATATAATTCGTGTAGCAGCCATGAAAGTAAGCCAGCGGCTTCCCTTTGCCCGGCGGTCGGGATTGGAACCATTGGGCAAAGGTTTTTCGCCGGTAAGACGGCATGGGGGTACGCCGGTCGATTCCCAGGCCCCGGTCCAGGAGCCAGCGGGAAAAACCCCATCCAGCGGTCCAGTTGGAGATCGGAGCCGCCCAGCTTCCCAGTTTCTGCAGAAGGTAAGCGTGGCCGAGGAGCCAGTCCCTTAAGGGGGGCCTGCGGGTCTTTTTCCAGGCCAGACGGGATTTTATGTGCAGGTCGGGAATGGGAACGTTCTGCGGGCAGACCCGCTCGCAGATCTTGCAGTAGTCGCAATACTCCAACCACTCCGAGGGAATGGCCTTCCTCTGAAGACGAAACCGTTCCGCATCCGGCCCGGCCAGCTTCGGCCCGGGAAAGAGCCCCGTGGCCTTCAGGACCGGACAGTAGGCGTTACAGATGGAACATTTGATGCATTGATCGATATTGGGTTTCATAAAAAAAAAAAAACAAAAGGAAAATTTAACCGCGGAGCACGCAGAGAACGCAGAGGAAATATATAATTAGAAATAAACCCAAATGACCCGAAATCCAAACCTTAAAACCTCTCAGGGCCACTTTCATTGTTCGAATTTGAATTTATCCCCGAGTTCGTGGTTGGAAATTATTTTATAAATCTCTGCGTGCTCTGCGCTCTCTGCGGTTAAATTATCTTGTCTTTGCGGCTAATTCACCGGCGACAAAGCCGGTGGAAATCGCCACGCCGCCCCCGGATTTTTCGGCCATGGAGTCGGCGTGGGCCAAAATTCCCCCGGCGGCGAAGAGATTCCGGTAAACGACCCTTCCGGCCGGGTCAACCGGCTGCAGGTTTTCATTCACCTCCACCCCGAAGGAATTAAAGGGCTGGCCCGCGGCGGTCAGGAGTTTAGTGTTGAACCACTCCTTGCGGTTCCGCGGGTATTGAACTGGAAGGTCGAAGAGGGTCTCGAAAATCCTGTTCCGTTGCGCGTCGAGCCCTCCGCCCACGAATTTACCGGTGGCCAGCACGTAGGCGGATGCCCGGTAGACCGGGCTTTTCCTCGACTCCCCGAGAACAATTCCCTTAATTTCTCCTGCTTCCATTATGGGTTTCAATACCGAAAGACCGATGATCGTACGCACCCCTTTTCCCTGGAGGTGTGACCGGACCAGGTTATAAAGGCGAAGCCCCGGGATAGAAGGAGGGGGAAGGGGGATTTCAAAGATTTCGGTCCCCAGCTTTTTTTGAAGATCGGCCCAGGCCTGATGAGAGAAACGGAAACCCAGAACCGCGGGCAGCCCCAGCTTCTCTCCTTTTTTCAATAAAGGTTGAACCTGCCGGGCGAACCGATCCCGGAAGTCTTCCCCATCGAAGGCTCCGGCCAGATTCAGACTGTTCAGGGCTTTTCCTCCCAAACTCAGACCGGCCAAGGTTTCGGCCCGAAATGAGGGCGCGATCTTTCCCTGGGCTTGCAAGAGATTCAGATTCTCGGCCGCTAACCAGGATGAAAAATCCTTGAGGCCTTCAAAACCCAGAAGAAGAACCCGCCCTGGCAGGGAAAGAATCCCGTTCTTCAGGGTCTCCGGAACCAGGCACGTGGGATGATATGTGCCCAGGGCCGTGGGAATCAGGAAATTGGAATCGAATTGCCCGGCATACGGAATGGCGCCCGAGCGGGTCAGATCCTGAAAACGGTTCAGCGCGGAAAGGATTCTCTCTTTGCCAACCTTGGAGTATGGATGCTGGGGGTGAAAATCCTTGAATCGGCCCAAGGCGGTAAGGGGAGAAGAGACAGGCACCGGGGAAGAGCTCGGGAAGTATCCCAGCCCGTCGATGCAGCCGCTGGTCAAAGGCAGCGAACCCATGCCCCTGGCCAGGATCAAAACCCTAGCGCCCTGCTCCCGGGCCGCCTCCGCGGCCATGAGGCCGGCCAGCCCCGCGCCAATGATGATGACATCATAAAACATAAAATAGAAGTTTCGCGTTTCGGGTTTCGCGTTTCAAGTTTTTGGTTTTTAACCTGAAACCTGCAACCCGGAACCTGGAACCTTTCTTACAGGTGGTCCAGATTAAAAAGCTCCGAGTACAAAGCCTGGATCAACTGCTCTTCCTTAAGCTGGGGGCCCCACAGAACCGGGCGGGTCCCTTTCCAACGTTCCTCCAGGAATTTCTTTAAAACGGAAAGTGAGGTCCCCGGGGGGATTTTCCCGGTTTCCGCCAGAAGGGCGGTCAACCGGGGGGAACAGAATCCTCCCTGGCAGGGGCCCATCCCGGCCCGCGTTCGTTCCTGAACTTCTTTCAAAGTCGAGAAAGAGAGTTTCTCCACCTGTTCCAGGATCTCTTTCCGGGTCACCAGCTCGCACTCGCAAAGAATCTCCGAAGAAGACCCTGCACCGGAAATCCGGCCCAGCCTGGAACCCAGATCATAAAAGGCGTACTCCCGGGGAAAGGGGAGAGGTTTTTCTGCCGTGGTGCAGAGTATGTGTTTCCCCATCTCCCGGCAGATGGCATCCGCGGTTCGCTCGGCCATCAACCGGTAGGTCGTCAGCTTTCCTCCCACGATGGAGAAGAGACCTTTTACGCCCACTGCCGCCCCGTGATTGAGCAGTAGAAAATCACGGCTGATGGTCCGGGTGTCGCCCTCCGCTTCTCTCGCTCCAATCAAAGGTCTCACCCCGGCATAGGCCCGGATGGCCCGGGTGTCGCCGGCAGAGGGAATGAGCATCTCCCCCTCGGAGAGAAGGAGGTCCACTTCCTCCTCGCTGGCGGATGGGTCTTCGATCTCCTCGGTGGTCAGGGAGGTGGTTCCCAGAATCAGAGCCGGCCCGTGGGGAACGAAGATATCCCCGTTCGAAGGCAGCCGGCAGCGGTTGATCACCGTGTTTACCAGACGCTGATTGAGAACGATCAGGCTTCCCTTGGAAAAGACGACCTCCAGACGGGCTCCGGCCATCCGGGCGATCTTCCCGGCCCAGACCCCGGCGGCGTTCACGATGAAACGGCACTCGACCTGGAGCTCCTCTCCGGTTCGGGAGTCTTTAGCCCTCAAGCCGCGGATGATTCCTCTTTCGGTTTGAATAGACACGACTTCCCGATGGGGGAAAGCCTCGGCCCCGAGCTGCAGGCCTTCCTCCACGTTGGCCCGGATCAGCCTGAAGGGGTCGATGGCCCCGTCCGGCACCCGGATGGCCCTGACAATTTGCGCTGAAAGAGCGGGTTCTTTTTGCAAAGCATCCGCCACCGGTACTTCTTCTGCGGGGATGCCGATTTTTTCACAGGCCTTGAGGAATGAGTCCGGATAATCCGGCGGATCCTGAGGTGTGGAAAGAAAAAGCCCCCCCGTGTCTTCGATGCAGGGGGCGGCGATTTTTTTAAGAATGTAGTTTTCCCGGACACATTCCCGGCCGGAGTCGGGGTCTTTGACCGCGTACCGCCCTCCGCTGTGGAGAAGGCCGTGATTTCGACCCGAGGTTCCGCTGGTAAATTCTTTTTTCTCCAGGAGAACGGTATCGATGCCCCGCAGGGCAAGATCGCGGAAAACCCCCGCTCCCGTAGCCCCCCCTCCAATGACGACCACTTCCGTTTTCATCGTTTTTTCTATGAGCTATCAGCCTTGAACTATGAGCTTATTTTATAATTTCCGCCACGCTCTCCCAGACGTAATCCGGTTGAATAACCGACTTCTTCAGAATCTCCCGATTGGTCACGCCGCTGAGGACCAAAGCGGTGGCCATGCCCGCCTTCTTTCCCATGACCATGTCGGTTTCGAGTCGATCGCCCACCAGCACGCAATCCTGAGGACGAAGGCCCATGTAATCCACGGCCACTCGGATCATGATGTCCGAGGGTTTTCCCACGATCGCTTCAACCTTCATCCCCGTCGTCCCCTCCACGGCTCCGATGACAGCCGCGCAATCCGGGATTTCTCCTCCCTCCACCGGACAAGTCCGGTCGGGGTTGGTGGCTATGAACCGGGCCCCCCTTTTAATGGCCTGGAGGGCGATGTTCAGCTTCCGGTAATCAAAGGTCCGGTCGAAGGAGGCGATCACATACTGAATTTCCCCGGCTTTTTCACTCATACGGAAGCCCGCGCGAACCAACTCCTCGATGAGCGGGATCTCGCCAATCACATAGATCGTGGCCCCCGGCGCCTCCCTGGAGAGCCAGCGGGCCATGACCAGAGAAGAATTTATGACTTCGTCAGGTTGAGTGGGGATTCCCAGGCGGGTCAGCTTGGAAGCATAATCTTCCCGCGTCTGGAGGGGCTTATTGGAAAGATAAACGATCTTTTTGGAAAGGGATTTCAGTTTTTCGATCGTTTCTCTGGCCCCGGGAATCAGCTTTTCCCCCAGGTAGATCGTTCCATCCAGATCAAAAATGTAACCCAAAAAGGTCAAAGCACTCATGGGGTCTATATTCATCAGGGATTGGGGAAAATTAGTATCCGCGGCCGATCCGCCCTTTCACTTAAATGTATTTGCCCGGAGGACTACTTGTCAATGATAAAAATCTTCGTGATTATTCAGAAATTTTGTTTGACCGGGGGAGAGCATTTTTATTGACAATCCCTTTTTCCTACGCTATTTTTACTCCGATTGGACACCTCCAGCCAACAGCCGGGGTGATTCATCATAATTATAAGCTCTTCAAGGAGGGTAGTGAAAATGAAACGAAAATTGATGTTGGGGATTCTCCTTGTTCCCTTTTTGCTCCTGCCTCTTTCCTTTGCGGGGGCCCAGTCGATCGAGGATGAGCTCTATCTGATTACCCCTGTCTCCAAAGATGTCCATGACCCGGCTCTGAAGGCCTTTGCCGCCTATGCCAAGAAGAAATGGAACATCGAGGTGAAGACCAGCGCCATGCCCAAGGGAACTCCGGTGGCCTACGGACAGATCCTGGAATGGAAGGGGAGACCGCAGGCGGATATTTTCTGGGGAGGGGAAGGAACTCTCTTTGATGCCCTGTCCGCGGAGGGGCTCCTGGAGCCGGCAACGATTCCCAAGAAGATGTGGGATGAGATTCCCGCGACCATCGGAAAGCCTGTAGGATTGCCCCTGAAAGACCCCAAGGGATTCTGGGTGGGAACCACCCTGGAGCCTTACGGCCTCATCTACCAGCCCAAATTGCTGAAGCGGTTAGGGGTGGAGATCAAAGATTGGGATGACCTCCTCAACCCCAAACTCAAAGGGCAGATCGCCCAGTGCACTCCCGACCGTTCCAGCTCCAGCCATGCCAGCTATGAAGTGATGCTTCAGACCTACGGCTGGGAGAAAGGCTGGGAGTGGCTGAAGAAACTGGCTGCCAACACCGGCATATTTGCCGCCCGCTCCCGCGACGTTCCCAACGTAGTGGCCAAAGGGGAATTCGCTGTCGGCTACGCGGTTCCCAGCTACATGGCTTTCGCCGAAGTGCTGGCCGGGTATGACGTCATGTATGTTTACCCCAAGAATGCCTATGTGACCCCCGAGCCCATGGCGGTCCTTAAGGGAGCACCCCATCCGAAAGCAGCCCATGCCTTCATCGAGTTCCTGCTGACCGAAGAGGGGCAGAAGCTTTTCGCGGAACTCGGCCTCTATCCCATCACCCCGAAGTTCAAAGTCCAGGGGCCACCGGGCTCCAAGCAGGAGATGACCGTGAAATTCACCGGCGGGATGAGGTCTTTCTTCGACATCCCGGTGGGCAACGTGTATGACGAAAAGATTGCCGGCCCCAAGAAACGGATCGAAGAGGTGAACTCCTACTTCCGCAAGGAGATTGCGGAGAAGCACAAAGACATCGTCAAGGGCAAATGAATTTTGGACCAGCGTTTTCTTGAGCCTGGAAAAACTCCTCGGGGGATGACCTCGAGGAGTTTTTCCGTTGTTTCCGGGACGAATAGATCGGTTGTTCTATGAATATTCTGCTGAAAGACCTGGTAAAAAGGTTTGGAACCCTGGAGGCCGTGAGCCATATATCTCTGGAGATTAAGGATGGAGAGCTCTTCACCCTCCTGGGACCATCGGGATGCGGGAAAACCACCCTCTTGCGCCTGATCGGGGGATTTCACCGGCCCGATAGCGGGGAGATCTATTTCGGAGACAGGCCCGTGGCCCCGATTCCGCCCTACGAGCGGAATATCGGCATGGTCTTCCAAAATTACGCCCTCTGGCCCCACATGACCATCTTTGACAACATCGCCTACGGCCTCAAACTGAGGAAGTTTGCCAAGGAGGATATTGTCTCCAAAGTCTCCCATACTCTCCATCTGGTGAATCTGTCCGGGCTGGAGAAACGTTACCCCGGGCAGCTTTCCGGAGGGCAGCAGCAGCGCGTGGCCTTAGCCAGAGCCCTGGTCCTGAACCCGGACGTTCTCCTTCTGGATGAGCCCTTGAGCAACCTGGATGCCAAAATCCGCATTCAGGTGCGGGCCGAGATTCGCAAGCTGCAGAAGGAATTGGGAATCACGACCATTTACGTTACCCATGACCAGGAAGAAGCCTTGACCCTGTCGGACCGGATTGCGGTCATTGACCATGGAAAAATGCAGCAATTAGGCTCGCCCCGTTCGCTTTACGCCAAGCCGGAGAACCCCTTCGTGGCCGATTTTATCGGGATAAACAACTTGATTCCCGGAGAAGTGCGGGAGATCCTGGATCGGGATAAGATGAAGGTCCAAACCGAGGTAGGGGCAATGATCTGCACCATCGAGCGGGCCTTTAAAGCGGGGGACCGGTGCATAGTCACCATCCGGCCGGAGACGGCCTCCATCACCCAGGAGGAAGTGCGGGAAAAAGATACCAATGTCCTGCCGGGCGCGGTTAATTTTGCTTCCTACATAGGGAATACGATCCGCTATGACGTGGAAATGCAGAACGGTAAGATCTTCAAGGTGGATATTCAGAACCCCTGGTACCACCAGACGCTACCCCAGGGGGAAAAAGTATATATTTCGATTCCCCAGCAGATCACTCTGGGAATTCCCGTTCCCTGAAAAGAGAGTTTTCCCTTGAGTCCCCGGACCGAAACATCGCTCGCTCTACCCCAAGCGCGTCCCTTCGCCGAAATGAAGCTTGGCGGCCTGATGGGGTACCTGGCCATCTGGGCCTTTTCGGGATTTTCCTCATCTACCCGCTGATCCGGTTGTTCTATGATGCCTTTACCACCACCGAAGGCGTCTTTACCTTGAATAATTTTTTCGATTTCTTCACCGATTCTTATTATCTCAAATCGCTGGTCAATTCTCTGGTTCTCGGGGGAGCCACGGTTTTAACCACCTCGATCCTGGGGATTACCATCGCCTATCTTCTTCTCCGTTATGAATTTCCCGGCCGCAATCTGTTCTCTTACCTCACCATCATTCCCATGATCATGCCCCCCCTGGTGGGGGTGATGGGGTTTGTCTTCATCATGGGCCGGGCCGGGACCGTGAACGTGATCCTCATGGATTATCTCGGCTTGGAGACGCCCATCAATTTCATGTATGGCATCCATGGGGTGCTCCTGGTGGAAACGCTCCACCTTTTTCCGCTGATGACCCTTTCCATCGTGGACGCCCTGGGGAAAATCGACCTCTCCCTGGATGAGGCGGCGGAAAGCGTGGGCTCCCGGGGGCTGCGGAAATTCTGGGACATCACCTTCCCCCTGACGACCCCGGGATACGTATCCGGCGCCCTTCTGGTCTTCATCTGGACCTTTGCCGACTTCGCCACTCCCCTGGTCGTGGGAGTGGATGACCTGCTCGCTTCCCAGGCCTACCTGAATATCGTCCAGTTTGTGGACCGCCGGCTTTTCAAGATGGGGATCGTGATCTCGGCCATCATGGTCCTGCTGGCGATTCTCTTCCTCGTCATCGCCAAGAAATACGTGGCCATCAAAGACTACAGCTCCCTCTCTTACTCCAAGGTCGAAAGGAAAAAAATCTCGGCGGGCGGAGAAGTCCTGGTCATTGTCTTTCTGGTGG
>JAPLIW010000427.1 GCA_026388915.1 Deltaproteobacteria bacterium | reverse complement strand
AGGGCCTCACGGCCAGCGCACCCAGGGAAGTAGACCTTCCCTCCGGAAGCTCGACGAAACGGGTTTCGAATAGTAGCTGAGTCTGCGAGGATCGTGGGAATAACACCTCCAGGGCCTCCTTGACCCGGGCCTCGATCCCCGGAGGACCGGCCACCTGAAGCGGCTTGACCCGCCGCCCGAACTGAGCGTCCATCACGAAGAAAGGGATCCCCCCAAAATGATCCCCGTGTAAATGAGAAACCAGAATCCGGTCAATCGAGGCGGGATCCACCCCAAATCGTTTCATGGCCGTGAGCGACGTGGCCCCGCAATCGATCAGAAAATTCTGGTCTCCCGCCAGCACCTGGATGCACGTCTGGAAGCGTCCTCCGCTCCCGACTGCGTCGCCGGTTCCCAGAAACCGGACTTTCACCGGACTCATGGATTGTTCATCCTCCCTTAAAGACCAGAATCTCAAAAGCTTTTGCCACCGAGGGCACAGAGGCCACAGAAGTTTTAGGGCTAAAAGATAAAGGACCCATACGAATGTCTGGGAAAGATAATTTGAGTTTTGAGCGTTGCAAGACGATTCTTATTCGTAGCCTTTATATCTCTGTGCTCTCTGTGTCCCCTGTGGCTAAATAGTTTTGGATTTTCTTTCTTCCTCCGGAGGAGGCAGGAAGAAGGATTCATCCTTGCCTACCTTGTTCGATATAGCGGTTCTTCCACCCGGATGACGTTCCGCAGCCGGCCGATCCCTTCGATTTCGCATTCCACCACATCCCCCCTTTTTAAATACTTTTGCGTTCCGAAAGAAGTTCCGGTCGGGGTCCCCGTGCCGATGATATCCCCGGGTTCAAGGGTGACGAAGCGGGAAATGCGGGAAAGGATCGCCGGGACCTTGAAGATCATCTCCTCCCGAGCGCTGTCCTGGCGAAGTTCCCCGTTCACCCACAACCGCAACCGCAGGGTGTGGGGGTCTTGGATCTCCTCTTTTCCGACCAGGAAAGGACCTAGGGGAGCAAAGGTATCCTGGGCTTTCATGAAAAACCAGTTCACATGGTGGGGGGGATTTTTCATCCGTCGGTATTCCCGGTCGGAAATGTCGTTCAGGATGGTGTATCCGGCCAGGTGTCCCATGGCTTTCTCTTCGGGGATGTTACGCCCTCTTTTCCCCACCACCAAAGCCAGTTCGACCTCATGGTCCAGGAGCCGGCATTCCGGGGGGATGACCACCGGATCGTCCGGCCCGATAATGGCCGTCGCCGGTTTCATGAAGACCAGAATATCTTCGGGCAATGGATCCACCTCGGAAACTTCGCGGATGTGGCTGGCATAATTTCTCGCCAGGCACAGGATCTTGGGGGGATTGTTCAGGGGCGGGAGCAACTTGACCTTGGCTAGGTCAAACACCCAGCTCTTCAGGGAGGGCCGGGACTTCCCTGCGGATTGCTTTCCAACCCAAGCTTCAACTTTTTTGGCCATCCGGATGGCGGAAGCTCCCAGGGACAGAAAGCCTCGCAGATCCACGTCCGCAAAAGCCCTTGCGGCCCCTTTGCCTTTGGGGGACATCAGCCGGGCGCCGACGTTGTAGTCGATCACTTGGTCCCCCCAGACGATTCCCAGGCGGGCTGCTTTTCCTTTCCGATACGTGGCCAGCCTCACTTCCTTCTCCTCTCACCCGATTTTCCAGTAGGGCTTCTGGGCTTCTTTCACTTTTTTGATGACCGGATCGATCAGCCGATGGTCCGCTTGTTTTCTTACTTCCTCGTCCCGGCCCCGGGCCAGGACCTCCCCGCGCATGGTCTTCAGGACTTCCCGCGCCGAATCCCGCAACCCCTCCAGGTGGTATCCTCCCTCGAGGACGAAAATCACTCTGCCCTTGCAGGTTTGCTGGGCGAATTCCAGGATGACCTTGGCCAGGTTGCCGAAACCCTGCGGCGTGACCTGCATGCCCCCCAGGGGATCCCGGTGATAAATATCAAACCCGGCGGAAACGAACACCATGTCCGGCTTGAACTCCAAGGCGATGGGCTCCAGGATCTCTTCGAAAATCAGGAAATACTCCGCGTCTCCGGGGCCCGCGTTCAGGGGCACATTGACCGTGAACCCCTTGCCGGTGCCGCTTCCGGTCTCGGTGTAAAACCCGGTGCCGGGATAATAGGGGTATTGATGAGTGGAAAAATAGAGGACATCGGACCGCTCATAGAAGGAATGCTGCGTCCCGTTGCCATGGTGGAGGTCCCAATCGATGATCAGCGCTTTCTTCAGTTTGTGCGTGGCCAGGGCGTAACTGGCGGCGATGGCCGCGTTGTTGAAGAGGCAGAAACCCATGGCCCGGTTGGTCTCGGCATGGTGACCGGGCGGACGGACAAAGGCAAAAGCATTGTCCACCTCCCCGCTCACGACTTTGTCCACCGCGGCCAGCGTCCCGCCGGCCGCCAATCGGGCGGCTTCATAGGATTTCGCGCAGGCGTACGTATCGGGGTCCAGCATGGTCATGGAGCGGCCGGCGGTGGAGGCCACCAGGCTGATGTAGTTCGGCATGTGGATCAACTCCAGCTCCTCCTGGGTGGCCAGGCGCGGGGGGATCTCCACATAATTTCCCTTCATGCCCGGCTCCTGCAGCATCCGGTAGAGCACCTCCAGGCGCTGGTGAGACTCCGGATGGTAACCATCGGCTGCATGGTTCATATAACGGTCATCCTTCACGATCCCGGTCTTTGCCATATCTCTTCGCTCCGTTTTTACGGATTCTGTATTCCCTGTATTTTCATCTTTTTGCGGATTAAATTTCCAATTTCTTGCCCGTCAATCGCTCAAAAGCCTCAATATATTTCTCCGAAGTCCTCTGGATCACTTCGGCGGGAAGATTCGGCGCGGGCGGCTTCTTGTCCCAGCGGATGGAGAGCAGGTAGTCCCGGACAAACTGCTTGTCAAAGCTCTTCTGCGGTCCGCCGGGAGCGTAACCGTCCGCGGGCCAAAACCGGGAGGAGTCCGGCGTCAGCGCTTCGTCGATGAGGATCAATTTTTCCCCCTCTTCCAGGCCGAACTCGAATTTGGTGTCGGCGATGATAATCCCCTTCTTCTCCGCCATGCCCGCCGCCTTCTGGTATATTTGCAGGCTCGCCGAGCGAACCTCTTCGGCCAATTTCTTCCCGAGTTTCCAGCTGGCCGCGGCGAAGTCGATATTCTCATCGTGGATCCCCGCTTCAGCCTTGGTGGAAGGGGTAAACAGAGGGGCCGGTAATTTTTGGGATTCCTTCAACCCGGGCGGGAGAGGAATCCCGCTGACCGATCCCTTCTCCTGGTACTCATTCCAACCGGAGCCGGATAGGTACCCCCGGACGATGCATTCCACGGGCAAGGATTTGGCCTTCTTCACCACCATGGCCCGGCCGCGCAATTTTTCGGCCACGGTCCCGGGGATTCCGGGGAATCCTTCCAGCTCGGTGGTTACCATATGATGGGTGACGATATCTTCCAGGGTCTTGAACCAATGGGCCGATATCTGGCTGAGGACCCGGCCTTTGTGGGGAATCCCGTTGGGCAGGACGACATCGAAGGCGGAGATCCGGTCCGTGGCCACAATCAGCAGATGCTTTCCCAAGTCGTAAATGTCCCGGACCTTTCCCCGGTGAAGAACCGGGATCTCTTTGAATTCGCTACGGAGAAGAACATCGATTCCCATGGAGATTTTTCCCTTCCCGTTTTTATTACCCATTAAATCAATTTTCCCTTATCTGTCAAGTGTTTCTTGATCGCTTGCGGAATACAACAAAAAACTAAACCGCAGAGGTCGCATAGAATTTAAAAAAGGAATAATGGAATAGTGGAACAATGGAATAATGGGTAAAAACCAAAATGCTTAAACCCAACATTGATAATCTCGTAAAAAGTCGAAAATCCATAAAATTCGTCATTCCGGCGAAAGCCGGAATCCAGTTATTTCAAGATGTTCTGGACCCCGGCTTTCGCCGGGGTGACGCTTTAAGAGACTTTTTACGAGCCCATCAACATTCCAATATTCCAATGGTTTTGATATTCCATCATTCCAGCATTCCAATTTGTTTGCTCTGCGGTCTCGGCGTGCTCAGCGGTTCAATTTCTTTCTTCATCCCCGGCGGATACGGAGATTTTGATAATTTCCCATGCAATGAGAAATTCCTTGAATGCCGAAGCCGGCACCCTAAAGCAGACACGTTTGTGACTCCGAACTCACAACTCCGAACTCCGAACTTTTTTTATTATTGACACTCCCCTGAAAACTATCTATTCTGGAGATGAAAGTGGGTTCGAGATGTTCGGCATCGGCCTTCCTGAGCTGGTCATTATCCTCATCGTCGCCCTGATCGTATTTGGCCCCCGGAAGCTTCCTGACCTGGCCAAGTCCCTGGGGAAGGGTCTGGCCGAATTCAAGAAAGCCAGCGACGAGCTGAAAACCAGCATCGAAAGCGACCTGAAGGTCGATCTGAACGAAGAGCCCTATAAATCGGAGGTTCCCCCGCAGGCGGAATCCCCGGTCCCTCCCTCAGCCGAGCCGGAGATTCCCCTGGAGAATCCGCTTCCGACGCCGGAGTCCTTCCTGGAGGATGTGGAGAGAGGGAAGCACGAGGTCATCCAGGTCCAGGAAAGCAGCCAGCCGGCCGAAGCCTCAGCGCAGAACACTCCCCCACAGAAGGAAGAGAACCAACCTGTCGCCGCCAAAGAATCCATCCGAAATATCGGATAGAAAGCTTCCCCTTTCCGCCCACCTGGAGGAGTTGCGCAAGAGGCTGATTTACTCCTTCGTCACGATCGGCATCGCCTTTGCCGTCTGCTATGCCTATATTAAAGAAATCGTAGAAATCCTGATGCGGCCCCTGGTGAAAACCCTGCCCCCCGGCAGTTCCCTGGTCTTCACCGCCGTCCCCGAGGCTTTCTTTACCTACTTCAAGGCCGCTATCCTGGCGGGAGTCTTTTTCTGCTTCCCTTTCATCCTCTACCAGGTCTGGGCATTCGTCTCCCCGGGGCTGTACCGGAGGGAAAAGAAATACATCCTCCCCTACCTTTTTGTCTCTTCCTTTTTTTTCATCCTCGGTGCCGCTTTCTGTTATTTTATCGTCTTCCCGGTCATCTTCCGGTTTTTTCTCAGCTTCGCCACCGATGCCATCCGCCCCCTGCCTTCCATCCGGGAGTACCTCACCTTCACCATCAAACTCCTGCTGGCCTTCGGCCTTCTCTTCCAGTGGCCGGCCCTGGTTTTCTTCCTCTCCCGGATGGGAGTCGTTTCCTCTTCTTTCCTGGCCCGGAACCGCAAATATGCGATTCTGCTCATCTTCGTGGCCGCGGCCATCCTCACCCCGCCGGACCTGGTCTCCCAGCTGCTGCTGGCCGGACCCCTCATTCTCATGTACGAAGGATCGATTTGGATGGCCAAACTTTTGGGAGAAAAGAAAAAAGAGGAACCGAAAGAAGAGGAAAAGAAGGAAACGCCCGGGGAAGGAAAATCAGGCTGAGGCGGAGAAAAGACCAGGCCAGGACGGTATCTAATTCGCGGAACGCGGGAAGGATGCTTCTTCTGGCCCCATCTTTCCTTTCCTGCCCTGACGGGATAATTCCTCCATCATCTCCCGCTCCTTCTTGCCGGGCCGACTGGGAGCCTCCACCCGGATCTGGACCTTCAGGTCTCCCCTCCCCCTTCCCTGCAGGGCCGGCATTCCCATTCCCTTCAGAATGAAAATTTTCCCGGGAGGGGTCTTGGGCGGGATCTTGATCCGCACCGGGTCTTTTAAAGTCGGGGCTTCCACTTCGGTTCCCTTGAAGGCCAGGGACAGTTCGACGAGAATTTCGCAGGTCAAATCATTCCCCGAGCGGGTGAACACGGGATGTCTCCGGATGGAAAGGATGACGTAGAGGTCCCCCGCAGACCCTCCGTTTCGGCCCATTTCCCCCTCGCCCGCCAGGCGGAGGCGGGTTCCGTTATCGGCTCCCGGGGGGGTGCTGATTTTGAAGACCTGGGGGATTTTCAAAACCCCCGCCCCTCCGCACCGCGGGCAGGGCCGGGGAATGTACTCCCCCTCTCCCTTACAGCGCTCGCAGGTCGTTTCCACGATGAAAAAACCCCGCTGGGTCCGCAGGGAACCCGTGCCCTCGCAGTAGGGGCAGACCGTCGTTTGAGTCCCGGGCGCGCAACGGCTTCCCCGGCAAACCGGACAGATCGACTTACGGGAGAATCGGATCTTTTGCTCCGAACCCCAAGCCGCTTCTTCCAGGGAGATCTCCAGGTTGAACCGCAGGTCCGTACCCCGGGCTCTCCTCTGCCGGGGACGATCGGCCCTGAAAAAGTCTTCCAGGATCTCTTCAAAAATTCCGTCGACAAAATCCTTCTGCGGAGAAAAATCCGGCGGTTCGCCGAATCCCTCGAACCCCCACCTCCCCATGGATGGACCCTGGCGGTCGTAGGCCGCCCGCTTCCGGGTATCCTGCAGGATTTCATAGGCCTCGGTGATCAGCCGGAAATGATCCCCTGCCGAGGGATTGTCGGGGTTCTTATCCGGATGGTACTGGTGGGCCAGTCGGCGGTAGGCTTTCTTGATCTCCTCCAGGCTTGCCGAAGGATCGATGCCCAGAAGATGGTAGTAGTCCCTCTTGATCATGCAGGGGGTTCTTTCTCCGCCTGCGGCCTTCCTTTGGAGACGATGACTTTGGCAGGGCGGAGCAGCCGGTCATGGTAGAAGTACCCATTCTGCACGGCGGACACCACCCGGTTGGTCTCCAGGTCGCTTTCTTCCTGGGATATGGCCTCGTGTTTCTCCGGGTCAAAAACCTCTCCCGCCGCCCGGATGGGTTTCACCCCGAACCTCTCCAGGGTGTCGAGGAACTCTTTATGGATCATCTCCACCCCGGCGAGAAGAGGAGAATTTTCCCGCTCGTTCTTTCCGTGGTCAATGGCCCGATTCACATTGTCCAGGATGGGAAGCAGCGCCTTGAGCAGGTCCTCGTTGCCGAATTTCAGGTGGTCGGCTTTTTCCTTCAGCATCCTTTTCTTGAAATTCTCCATCTCCGCCCTGAGCCTCAGCCATTTGTCAAAATATTCCGAGGACTCTCTGGTCTTTTCATCAAGCTGAGCTTGAAGTTTTTCCAGCGGCGTCGGCTCTTTCTTTTCTTCTGCCCGAGCTGACTCGGCTGCGGGTTTCTCCTGGTTTTTTCCCTCGATCTTCACCTCTATGGCATTATCTTCCTTGTTTGATTTCTTGTGATGACCCTTCTTTTCCAAAGTTGATCTCCCCTCACGGAAAATATCGGTTCCGCCGCTGGCGGGTGACCCCTTAATAATGAGTCATGACCCCGGCAGAGCCGGGAATTTACTCTAAAGGAATCAGTCGATGTTTCCCAGAATCTGTCCCACAATCCGGGCGGTATAATCCACGACGGGAATGATGTTGGAATAATCCATCCGGGTGGGCCCGATGACCCCCAGGGTCCCCAGAGTGTAGTTCTCCCGGGAATAGGGGGCCGCCACGATGCTGCAATTGATCATTTCATGGAGCTCGTTCTCCGCCCCGATGAAGATCTGAATTCCCTGGGCGGAAAGGGCTTTATCCAGGAGTTTGACGATCTTGGTCTTTTCTTCGAAGGCCTCGAGAAGTCCCCTCATCTTGTCCATGTCGGCAAACTCCGGGGATTGCATGATATTGGTCTTCCCTTCGATGAACAGGTCCCCCTCCCCTTCGTCTTCCAGCGCTTTCTGGCTGAGTTGCAGGGCCCGGTACATGAGCTTATCGAAAATGACCTTTTCCTTCTTCATCTCTTCCACGATCTTCTGTTTGGCCTCCACCAGGCTGAGGCCTCCCATGATTTCCGAGAGATACCTGCTGTACTTGTCCATCTCGTCCTGGCTCATCTCCTCGTCCGCCTGGATGACCTTGTTCTGGACCTCGCCGGTCCGGGAGACGATGATCACCAGGATCCTTCGGTCCCTCAACTTGATGAATTCGATATGCTTAAAGATCTTGCTGCCGAAACGGGGAGCCAGCACCACGCCGGTCTGCTTGGAAAGCAGGGACAACAGGTGGGACGCCCTTTTCATCACTTCATTGATGTCCGGGTCCCTCTCCAGGAGCAGGCCCTTCTCGATATTCCCCTTCTCCTCCAGGTTCAACCTTCGCATGCTCAGGATCGTATCCACGAAAAAGCGATAAGCCTTGTCCGTGGGAACCCGCCCGGCGGAGGTGTGCGGTTGAATGAGAAACCCCAACTCTTCCAGGTCGGCCATCACATTGCGGATCGTGGCCGGACTGAGCCCCATCTTGTACTTCTTGGAGACAATCCTCGACCCTACCGGCTGAGCCGTCTGGATGTAATCCGTGATGATGGCCTGAAGGACCCTTCGATCCCGCTCCGTCAACGCCTCAAACATGCTAACCTCTGAACACTCTTCATGATTGAGTGTGTTTTAAAAATAACAACAAATACCCTTCTTGTCAAGGATGGGGGCCGTCTTGCCCACCCCCAGTTTTTTAGGAAAGCACTCAGCCCGGAAAAAACCCGGAAGAGAGAGGGGCTAGTCCATGGGGTTCAGGCAGAGGGAATTCGGATCATCATCCTAAGGCGGTTATTCTTTCATTGGGTCGGGCCTGTCCCGGGGAGATGCGCAAGGGGAGATGTTTTTGCTCAGTCTTGCCTCTGGCGCCATTTCCTCGCAGGCCTCTCTTTGCGGAGGACAGGCGGGAAGGTGATTAGAAAGCTATGATCCCGCCGAGCCTGATGATCCGAATTCCCTCAGCCTGAACCCCAACGACCAGAAAAACTGGGGATGGGCAAGCGGGGACCGTTGAATGGGAAATGGAGGATTCGGAACGCGGAATAATCGGCTAAAGGGACATGGAACAAGCAAATGAAAAGGATAGCCAACAATTTCAAACGGCGGCGAGGAAATAGCTTCTCAAAAACCCTGGCGGCGGGCAAGACAAGAAAAAGGATTGCCTAAATTTCAATTTATGCTAAAAATGATGAAATCGTAAAAAGTCGGAATTCCATAGAGTTCGTCATTCCGGCGAAAGCCGGAATCCAGTTATTTCAAGATGTTCTGGACCCCGGCTTTCGCCGGGGTGACGACCCAAGAGACTTCTTACGAAACCATCAAGAATGGTTCTCATCGATCTTCATTCAGGAGGTTTGAGCGGTTATGTTTGAGAACCTGTTTTCCCTCAAGGGGAAGGTAGCCATCATAACGGGGGGAAGCCGCGGGATCGGGCGGGCCATCGCCCTGGCCTATGCCGAAGCGGGCGCGGACGTGGTCGTGTCCAGCCGCAACAAACGCCCTCCGGAGCTGGAAAAGGTGGCCGAAGAGATTCAAACCCTGGGGAAAAGGGCGCTGGCCGTTCCCGCCCACGTGGGGAAAAAAGAAGACGTTGAGACCCTGGTTCGCAAGACCCTTCACATCTTCGGCCGGATTGACATCCTGGTCAACAACGCCGGGGCGAATCCGGTCCTGAGCGCCATGGTCGACCTGGAAGAGGACTCCTTCGATAAGGTTCTGGAGGTCAACCTCAAGGGGGCCTTTTTGATGAGCAGGGCAGTCGCCCGGGAGATGATCAAGCAGGGAGGGGGCCGGATCATCAATATGAGTTCCATCAGCGGGCTTCGTGCCCGGGCCGACGGGACCGGCGCCTACTGCATCAGCAAGGCGGCCATGAACATGATGACCCAGGTGATGGCCCGGGAACTCGCCCCGCATCACATTCTGGTGAATGCCATCGCTCCCGGCTCGATCAAGACTGACTTCAGCCGGGTGAACTGGACCGATCCGGAACGCAAGGCCCAGCGCATCCGGGAGATCGAGCTCAAGCGTTTCGGCGAGCCGGAGGAGGTGGTGGGCATCGCCCTCTTCCTGGCCTCTGACGCCGGCTCATTCGTGACCGGAGAGATCATCCGGGTGGATGGGGGACAAACGATCTAAAGGCTAAGGTCAAGGCTAAGGTTGAGGCTGAGGATCGATCGAGACCAGGCGGTCGGAAGAAAATTCTTTCTTCCCCTCGACCTTAGCCTTGACCTCAACCTTGATTTAAGCCTTAACCTTAACCTCAACTTCAACCTATTTTTTGAAGGGAGATCAAGCCGATGGCTACCCCGACTTACGAAATCTACGCGGTGAAGTACGGCGGCCCTTACAACCGCCCGGCCTGTATTGTCAACTGGTTTCAGGACATGGACAAGACGGCCCAGATCAATTACTACATCTTTGTCATCCGGGGAGGGGGGGAAACGATAGTGGTGGACTGCGGCGTCGATCCTCAACTGGCCAAACAGCGGAACCTGGACAGTTACGTGAGTCCCGCCGAAGCCCTGAGGAGGATGGACATCGATGCGGCCCGGGTGAAACACCTGATCGTGACCCACGTCCATTTCGACCATATCAGCGGGATTCAGTTGTTTCCCAATGCCGACATTTATATCCAGGAAAAAGAGTTCAATTTCTGGGTGAAGAATCCCGTCGCCCGGCGGGCCCCTTTCCTCTTCGTTACCGACTCCGTTGCCAATCGCTACCTGGCCAGGCAGAAGGGGAAGAAGAGACTCCGCCTGATCCGGGGAGACAAAAAAATATTTCCGGGGATTGAGCTGCTTCTCGTCCCCGGTCATACCATCGGCCTGCAGGCCGTGGCCGTAAATACGGCGCAGGGGACAGCCATTGTCGGCTCAGACCTGGCTCATACCTTCTCCAGCTACAAGACCGATATTCCCAGCGCCATCATCACCGACCTGATCGTCTGGATGAAAAGCTACGATAAGGTCAAGGCCAAGGTCTCTTCCCCCGACCTGCTCTTCCCGGGTCACGACCTGGCGCTCATGGCGGATTACCCCAAGGTGGCTGAGGATATCACCCGGTTAGCCTAAAAACAGGATCGAGGACCGAGGCGCGAGGAATGAGTCTGTAGGGGCACGATCTCCCGCGAACCGCGGGATGCCCCTACGGCTCCGATGAAGGATATTCCCTTGCCCCATGCACCCTGCCCCCTGCACCCTGTCATTGTGCCGCTTTCTTCCCCAGCTCGTACGCTTCCTTCTTCGCCTTCGCGTCCTTGGCAATCTCCCCTTTGCCCCCGGCAGAAGCCATGACGGCGCCGATGTACTTGAGCTTGGTGAAGTCGGCGGTGTTCTTGAAGCTGTGAACGATGGGGTCGGCGGTATGCACGTTCGTATCCCCGCAAACCGTGATCAGCCCGATCTTTTTCCCCTTCATCTTCGGATAATAGTGTTTGTGCCATTTCCATTCGGCGTCGAAGAAGGCACACCAGCGATCCAGGTAAGCCTTCATCTGGGCAGTCATCGCCCAAAAGTAAACGGGAACGCTGTGGATGATGGCATCCGCTTCGAGAATTTTCGGGTAGAGGGCCTGCATGTCATCCTTGATGGCGCAGACCCCGGCTTCGTTGCACTTGGTGCAGTCTAAACAGCCGGAGATTTTCTTCTGGCAGAGGTTGATCTTTTCCACCTCGGCCCCGGCTTCTTTAGCCCCGGCTAAAGCCTGATCCAGCAGAAGGTCGCTGTTTCCCCCGATCCTCGGACTTCCCAGAATTCCCAGAATTTTCATTGGTTCCTCCTTTTCATAACCTGAATGGGTCTCCCCCCATTTTCCCGGGGGTGATTTTCGAAACCCGGTCATTGCCGCTGCCGGAATGCCAGAATGGATATTACCAAAGGGAAAGGACAAAGAGAAGAGGGAGGAATGGGTAGGACCGCATTAAAGATTTTTACCCTCAAATTTCCCGATCCATCTTTTTCCGAAATTTTTCCCCGCTTAGGGGGAAGAGAGGAAAAAAAATAACCTCCTCCAGGATGAACCGCCTAAACTTTGGGGGGAAAGGACCGATAAGTTAGGTAATCAAAACCGTTTAAGCTCGTCGCCCGCCCGAAATGATCTAAACGCATGCTGTATGGGAAGCGAAATTTTTTCGGTTGCTAGCCCTGGATAAGGAAGGGGAATATGGAGTCGTTGGACCCTGCGAAAACTCTGGAAATCCTGAAGGCCATTTCTGACCTCGAGTCGTCCATTGCCAACCTGTACCGCTACTGTTCGGAGCTCCGGGAAACGGAAAAAGACTTCTGGTTGGCCCTGGAGCAGGACGAGCAGAAACATGCCCAGCTGATCCAGGAAATGGCCCAGATGATGGAGAACCGGAAATTCTTCTGCGTTCCCAGCGGTTCCTTCAATGGCTCCGCGGTCAAGAACCTCAAGAATTTCGTCGAGAGGCACCTCCGCAAGCTGCAGAAGCTGGAGATTCCCGCGGATTTCAAAAGCCTCCTTTCCATCGCCTGGAACATCGAATATTCCATCGGGGAGATGAACTACAAGAACCTCTTCTCCATTGCCGAAGGGGAATATGAAACCCCTTTGCAGACCATCCTCTCGGAGACCGCGGCCCACCGCAGCACGCTCGGCTCCAAGATTACGGCCATGCGCAACCACATTGCCAAGCCTCACAAACTCGTTACCCCCAAGGGACATCCGGGGGTTCAGCGGAAGCTCAACCACAAAGCCGTCCTCCTCAGGCTCAACTGATTCCAGCGGGTCCATCATCCATACCCTTCCCAACGGCCCTGCCGTTGGCGGGCACGGCCTTCTCCCTCCAAACCATGTTCCCATCCCCTGATTCTTTTTTGACATGGCGGGGGGAAAAGTGTTACAAATGGATCGACTCCCCATCCACCCCTTGAATGAGCCGCGGGGGGGGTTGGGGAAAGGCTTAAGAAAGCAGTCCTCTTTTTTAAGTCCTCCATGATCATTCATCGGCGAACCGGAATCCCTTGAAATGGCCTGCAGCCGAAGTCCCTCTTCCAGTTCTTCTCTTCCCCTTTTGCCCATTTTTCTGCTGACCTTCCTCTTTTACCTGAATTTTGTCTCCCGGGTCATCATGGCTCCTCTTCTCCCCATCGTGGAGTCGGAGCTGGGCCTTGGCCACGGGCAGGCGGGGTCCCTCTTCTTCTTTGTGGCCTTCGGCTATGGCGTGGGTCTCCTGGGGTCCGGGGTGGTTTCTCATTTTCTGACCCACCGGCTCACCATTACCTTGGCGGGCCTGATGGGAGGGCTCTCCCTCATTTCCATTTCCCGGTCCGCCTCGATCGGGGCCATTCATACGGGGCTCGTTTTCATCGGATTCTTCGCCGGGCTCTACCTTCCCTCCGCCATCGCCACCCTTACCGAGCGGGTCAGCAAACAGCACTGGGGAAAAGCCATGGCCATCCATGAGCTGGCCCCCAATATGGCCTTCATAACCGCCCCCCTCCTCGCCGAATTTCTTCTGAAGTTTTTTTCCTGGAGAGACTCCCTGAGTGTATTGGGCGGTTGTGCCATGGGGATGCCCTTTTTCTTCCTCCTCTTCGGGAAGGGCAGCCGCAAACGGGGAGAGCCGCCCCGGTTTCAGCTTTTCCGGGAGGTGCTGGCCAATCCCTCCTGCTGGATTATGGCCCTCTACTTCATGATCGCCATCGGGTCCAGCATGGGGGTCTATGCGGTGATGCCCCTTTTTCTGGTGAGCGAGATGGGGATGGACCGACCCTGGGCCAACACCTTGATCGGCCTGTCCCGCAGCTTCGGCATCATCCTTCTATTCATTTCCGGAGTCCTGATTGACCGCATCGGGCCGATCCGGGCCCTCACCGCTTTCCTGATCACCACGGGCCTTTTCACCCTGTTGCTGGGAGTCGTCCCCGGCGCCACCCCCGTGTCCGTCCTGGTTTTTTTCCAGGCCGCTTTCGTCACCTGCCTCTTTCCAACCGGCTTCACCATCGTTTCCCTGATTTTCCCGGAACGGCTCAGGGGGGTAGCGGTTTCCCTGGTTATCTTCATGGGCTTCTTATTCGGCGGAGGGATCATCCCCTCAGCCCTGGGGTATTGGGCTGAAGCTTTCTCCTTCTCCTCCGGCTTTGCCCTTCTGGGAATCGCCTCCCTGATTTTGCTCCCCTTTTTCTGCCGCCTCACCTCCCGCCTGAATCTTTCCAAATAGCGTCCCAGGTGGGTGACTCTGAATTCAACTGTAATCCCACAGCACCAACGGGCAATCCCGTATGATGCTTTCCCAAAGAATTGATGGTCTCGTAAAAAGTCTCTTAAAGCGTCACCCCGGCGAAAGCCGGGGTCCAGACGTCGTCCCGACGAAAGTCGGGAACCATCTCATAGACTGGATCCCGGTTTTCACCGGGAACCCTGGATTCCGGCTTTCGCCGGAATGACGAATTTTATGGAATTTCGACTTTT
>JAPLIW010000838.1 GCA_026388915.1 Deltaproteobacteria bacterium | reverse complement strand
GTCGGCGGCAACCAGGGTCCCCGAAGACGCCGGCTCCACCGAGCCGTCCTTGAGACGCAGGAAATAGATCATTAAATCCCGCCCGTCGGAGAGATGGAGGCTGAACCAGTCCCAGCCCTTCTGCTCCGGGGTGAGCTGGCTGGAGCCGAACTCCTGGTCAAACCAGCTCACCCCCCGGACTTCGATGGGAGAAGCGGAGCCGGGGAGCTTCAGAGACCCGCGGGTCTCCAGGTCGGTGGAAGAGACGTAATAGGAAGCCTGACCCTGGGCCGGCCCTTTCCGGCTGAACCCGTTCTGTCCGTGAATGACCGGGGGCTTCCGGGGGGTGAGCTCCAGCCTGAGCTCTTTATCGGAGTCCCTGGCTTCGAGATGGATGACCGGCCCTTTCATCCTGGCTGACCAGTTGAGAAGCCAAACATGCATTCCCTCCAGGCTTGCGCCGGCCAGCCCGGGCCCCGCCCGGGACAAGCGGTCCACGGCCAGGAATTTTCCGCCGGAGACATCGGTGACGGCGAAGTGGGCCAGGTAGATGTCCCTTATGTCCCAGGCGTTGGAAGGGGTGGGGAGCTGAGAGCGAATGCCCTGGCGGAAAAAAGTGAGCTGGTATCCGTAGCGCTTCCCGGCGGGGTCTTTTAAGTTCCCGGTAAAATACCACCACTCGGTCCGGTACTCGGGATGAGCCCCGAAGTCCCGCGGGAAAGACCACTTCCGGGGAGCGGTAACTCGGGCCCAGTCATCGGCGCCAAGCCCCGGGGAAACCGGAATGATCAATAAGAGAAAAATCGTAAGGAGCCTTTTCATTTATTCATGAATCCATGCTTGAGAAGACGCAGATGGCCAGATTGGCGTTCCTGACCTCAACGCAGACCTTTTGGAGTGCGGTGACGGGTCGCCGCTTTGAGAGGGCGCGACACGTCGCGCCGGCCAGGGTGCGGACCCGCCCGTAGGCCCCGGAAAAGCGCCGTCCTGCCGGCGCATTCCCAAAAATAAAATCAGGCATCTTGACTGGCCGCATTCCGGTCGCTTCATCATGGATTTTCAATTAGGTCCTTATTCATGTCTTTTCGCCTGCCCCCTGAAGCCCTATTCCTCTCGTATCTGCAGCTGTGGATACGTCCGGTACACCTTCCAGATCGGATAGACCGCAGCCCCCAGGCTGGCGAGGACGGCAATCACCGCGGCCACCAGGTAGGGAGAAGCCTCGATGTAAAAGAAGATGGTCCAGTTGAAACTCCTCAGGTTGATGACCCGGATCAGAATCCAGGCTAAAGCCGTTCCCACCCCCATGCTCAGCAGAAAGCTGACCAGCCCCATCCCCAGTCCCTCCATGAGGGTCATGCCGGCCACCTGGGGCGTGGAGAAGCCCAGCGCCCGGTAGATCCCGAACTCCTTCTGCCGCTCCATGAACAGAGTCAGCAGGGCCCCGGCGATCCCGAAGAAAGCGACGATGATGGTCATCACCCGCATGGAGCGGGTTACGGCAAAGGTGGAGTCAAATACGGCCAGGATGTTTCCGTGGAGCTGGCTGCGGGAAAAGACCGGCAA
>JAPLIW010000492.1 GCA_026388915.1 Deltaproteobacteria bacterium | reverse complement strand
ATTGCTGACCCCTTTGTCCGGAGGGAAAAGCTGGCCTTCTTGGATCGGCGAGCGGAGGAAGAAAGAAGGAGGAATGCCCTTGCCAGGACGGGTGATCGCTTTTGTTAATTTTAAAGGCGGGGTGGGCAAAACGGCGAATGTGGTCAATATCGGCGCCTGCCTAGCCAAGTATCACGGCAAAAAGGTCCTGATCGTGGACCTGGACGCCCAGTGCAATTCCAGCCTCTGGCTGATGAAACCCGAAGAACTGGAGAAGCACAACCAGGACCTGCATCGTTGCTCGTATCAGATATTCCGGGATAAGATCGTCGGGTCGTCGGTCTTTGATTTTGTAAAAGCCGTGGTTCGGGGTGTTCCCCGCCGGGAATATACTCTGATTGCCAACCTGGACCTGCTCCCGTCGGCGGTGGAGATGGCGATGATCGAAGACCAAATCCACCAGATTAAGTCGGTATCCGCGTTTACGATTTTGTACCAGGCTTTGAAGCCCTATTTTGGTGCCTATGATTATGTTTTTCTGGACTGTCCTCCCAACCTCTACACGGTATCCAAGAACGCCCTCTTCGCCGCCCAGTACTGCGTGGTTCCCTATATCCCCGACTATCTCTCCCTTTCCGGCTTTCTGGTGCTGGCGGATATGATCGATGAATTCTATAATCGCTTGAGCGGACAGATGACGGTCCGCCGTCGCCCCCAGATTGCCGCCTTCATCATCAACCATTTTGTCAGGCAGCGGAACGTCTTTGAAACGGGGGTCAACGAGTTTGAAATCATGATCAACCGGCTGAAGGAGAACGGGAAAATTCACCCTCGGGCTCAATGCCTGCACCCTTACATCCGCTTCAACGTGCATGTGGCGGAATCAACGAATGAGCATCTGCCGGTGATCCTGCACAAAGAAGACAGCATGGGTGCCATGGATTACGCCGATTTGACCCAGAATTTTATTCGCCACTTTGAGGTTACTTTATGAGCTACAAAGAACTGGCTGATCATCTGCAATCGTTGGGAAGCAAAGTGGTTAATCACCATGAAAAACTGGAAGGAATCCCTCTGGCCAAGACGGCGGAAAGCTTGGAGAAGGCCGTCTTGAGGTTTGAAAAAAGACTGGATGACTTTTTGGGGGGGCGGGGGCCTGGGATTCAGGATTTGGAAGAGCTGCTCAAATCTCCGCAGGCCAAAGCTCATTTACCCCTACCGGGTCTGAACATCATCAGCCAAAAAATATTTGGGGAGCTCCTGGAGGGCGATAAACCGGCAGCTGCCAAGAAAGAATTCTTCGAGCGGGTGAAGAAGGAACAGGTAGGGGAAAAGGCAGTGGCGATCATAAAAGAATTCTTTTTTAAGGCAGCGCAAATGCCGCCTCCCCCCGAAGACAAGGTTTCCATGCAGAACGAGCTGCTGCGGTTGGGCGGCCTGCCCGATGAAGAATTGCAGTATGAATTCGTCCATCGGCTTAAATCGGTGGCGGTTCTAAAGAAACTGGCCAACGCCAATTCCCTGCCGGTTTCCCGAAATGCCAAACGTGGCGAGCTGGTTGAAAAAATCACTCATTACGCCAGGCGGGCCCATGCCAACATCGCCCACAGGGCGCCATGAGAAGGAAGACCGGGACGTGGGTTCAAAGACGACTTAGACATGGCCTGAGCCCCTCGCTCCACAGAAGATGGGTTGCTCATCGATACTTGTTGACCGAATATACACATAAACGTATAATGGTATAAATGGAAAGGGAGCCGAAGCCTGTTAGGTGGGTAGGATCGTCCCCAAGGGATCTCAGGGCCTTTCCAGCGCCCGCGCGGCGCGATGCTGAACAGGATTATAGAGAAAGGCACAACTAAAATGAAACGGAACGCCAAGATCCGGGTCAAAGAAGGCAGCGGCAACATCTTTGCCGACCTCGGCTTTGCCAATCCCGCGCGCGAGGAGCTCAAAGCCCGCCTCACCCTGCAAATTTATCGCCTCATCAAAGAACGCGGCCTTACCCAGGCCCAAGCCGGCGAAGTTCTGGGTATCAAGCAGCCGCACGTCTCAAGCCTCATGCGGGGCCAATCTGGCTCCTTCTCCATTGAACGCTTAATGAGCTTTCTCGTGGCCCTGGGCCAGGACGTTCAGGTCACCGTCAGGTCTACACGCAAAGAGCGAGGCGAAGTATCCGTTGTCGTCGCATGATGCGTTTCCTGCCCCCATTTCTGTAGGTGGGAATTCGGGGAACACAAAGGGGAGGGGACGTAGATTCCTAGACAACTTATGATATGGGGCTTTTGAGAGCGGATTCGGCAGGTTGCTTCAGAACCTACGTCCCTTATTTAAATTCATGGATTGACCGATTTTCTATTCGATCAACGAATTTAAGGATGATCCTTATTGAAGCACCTTGGCCCCCATCTTGAGGAGCAATTCTTTATAAAATGCATGTTCGGCTGCAACTCCTTTCTCCATGGCCTCCCCGTCCTTAAATTCGCAGGGGAGGTCCAAATTTTTCAGCACTTTCTGGAATTCCCCCCCTCGGTTACTTGCTTGACAGCGGTTGTGAGCTTCTGGCAGACGGATTCCGGGAGTCCTCTGGGTGCGACCACAATCATGCCCAGGGTCGGAGCATCCGGGCAGCCCAGGTCTTTCAGAATGGGAATGTTCGGGTAGTCGGGATCCCGCTTCTCCGCGTTGAGAAGCATGAGCATACGGAAGACCCCTTGTTTTACATAGGGGATGTGCCCCCCCGACCCGCCGAGAAAATCGGTGTGTTTACCCAGGAGCGCAGTGCTAGCCGGAGCTCCCCCCTTGTAGGGCACGTGCTTGAGGTTCAACCCCTTGCACTGGGAGAAGAACTCCACGGCCATGTGCGTTTGCGTATAGGTCCCGGGGGACCCGTAGGTGAGCCCCGGCTTGGCCTTGGCATAGGCGATGAAATCGTCGATGGTCTTGAGCGGAGACTCACTCAGGACACAGAGGCCGCCGATGAAGCGGCTGTACTGGGCGACCAGGGTGAAATCCTTGAAGGGGTTGTAGGACACTTTGAAAATATGCGGCCGGACGGTAATGACCCCCGTGGAAACGACCCCCAGGGTATACCCATCGGGCTTCTTGCTGGCCACCAGGCCGGCAGCCACCGTGGCTC
>JAPLIW010000571.1 GCA_026388915.1 Deltaproteobacteria bacterium | reverse complement strand
CCTATCCTCCGCAAGGAGAGGCCCGAGAGGAAATAGCTCCAAAGGGATGACTGGGCAAAACCGTCTCACCCTGCAAATATCCTGGGCACAGGCCCGTTCCAATGGAAGAATAGCTGCCTCAGGATGATGATCCGAATTCCTCCACCCTGAACCCCATGGGCTCTCCTTCCCTCTTCCATGAGCCTTCCCGGTGAAGGGTTCTTATCTCAAAAACGGGGGGTGGCAAGTCTCCTCGATGATTTGACAGAGAAGGAAGGGGTCGAATATGATAAATGAATGTTGAAGAGGGCCACAGACATTGTTTTGGTCTCCCTTTTTGCCGCCCTTACGGCCGTGGGCGCGTTCATCAAAATTCCCATCCCCTATGTTCCCTTTACTATGCAGACCCTGATGGTCATGTTCGCCGGCCTGATCCTGGGCGGCCGGCGGGGAGCTTTGAGCCAGGTCCTTTATCTGGTTCTCGGCCTGATGGGACTTCCCATTTTTGCTCAGGGAGGAGGGCCCGCATATATCCTGCAGCCCTCGTTCGGATTCCTTCTGGGTTTCGCTCCCGGCGCTTTTGTCATCGGGAAAATCATGGAGGGTGAAAAAAGCCCTTCCTCCACCAGAGTCCTGATTGCTCTATTGCTGGGACAAGGAGTTATTTATCTCTTTGGCCTTACCTATCTCTATCTTAATTTGAATCTCATTCTTCATAAACCCATTTCCATATCCTCGGTATTTATGGCCGGCTTTCTGGTTTTCCTCCCCGGAGACATCTTGAAAACGCTCATCGCGGCCCTGGTGGCAGCCCCGATCCGAAAGCGGTTTCTCTCCAGAATATCATCTTAACTATTTGAATTTATTAGATATAATTTTTTATCATAATTCTTGACAAAGGAGTCCTTATCCCCTATGTTAAGGAAGGACTGAGAAAAAGAGAAAAACTCTCCCACGGTTTTCCGAATTTCCCCAGCCGGAAAAAACCTTTTAATATCAAAACCTTTGAGATTCTGTCGGCTCTCGAGGGGTGGTAGTTATGTCCAGCAACGCCAAAGATATCTTGAATAACTGGGAAACCAGGCTGATGGAATGGAATAAGCCCGTCAGCGAATTGGGCCTGAGAATCGAGGGGTCTGCCTTGGAAAAAATCAGATCCCGCCTGTACGGAGAGCTGGAACGGAAGGGGATCCGTTTTAAACCTAAATTTTATCTAACCGATACTTGGGGTTGCCCCAATAAAGTCCCGGTGATCGGGATCCCTTTTTACTACGCCAACCCGGTCCTTTCCCAGATCGAGGACCGGATGAACGGAGCCCTGGAAGACGATCATGAGCTCATGATGACCTTCCGCCATGAGGCAGGGCATGCCATCAACTACGCCTATCGTCTCTATGAGTCGCCGGAGTGGCAGGAGGCCTTCGGAAGGTTCGATGAGCCCTACCGGGATTTCTTCCGTCCCAACCCCCAATCTCGGCAGTTCGTCAAACACCTCTACCAGCAAGTCGGTTCCTACGCCGGAAGGATCTATGCGCAGAAGCATCCGGATGAGGATTTTGCCGAAACCTTCGCTGTCTGGCTGACGCCCCGATCCAACTGGCGCGAAAAATACCGCAACTGGAGCGCGCTGAAGAAGCTCCGGTATGTGGACCGGCTGATGAAGGAAATCGGGCCGAAGAAACCCCTGATGACCGACGGGGATTTGATTAGCCCCATCGAAAGCCTCAACCTGACTCTCCTGGAATACTACAACAAGAGCGAAGAAAGGTATCGGGAGAAAGCCCAGGGGTATGTGGACGATGTCCTGATGGAAATCTTCAGTACCAACGGGAAGGGAGAAAAGCGGATCCCGGCCGCGGGCTTCATCGATAAAAATCGAAACCACCTGGTGGGAATGATTTCCCATTGGACGGGAGAAAAGAGCTCTTCGGTGAACGCCTTGATGGACAAGCTGAGCGATCGGGCGAAAGAACTCGGCCTGAACCTCAGCCCCCGCCGGCAGTCACGCAAGCTGATCGAATTCACGGCCCTCGCCACCGCGCTGGTCATGAATTACACCTACGAAGGAAAGTTCACCCTCAATTAAAGGCCCGTCCTTATTGCGGAATGCGGATTGCCGAATGAAAAATTCATAAAAATATTCCGAACTCCACATTCCGAATTCCGCATTTGAAAGCGCCCCCGGGCCATGACCCAGGCATCGCGGAAAGGATTTGGGTCTTTTCATTCCGCATTCCGCATTCCGAATTCCGCATTTGAAAGTTAGTGGCTTTTCCTCAGCCATTCATCCCGGTAGCCATGAAGGTCCCGGATGTAGGATTCGATGAGCTCGATGAGGGGTTCTCGGGGAAGGAGCGCCCCCGCCAGGGAATAAACCTGGAGGGAACGCATAATCTGATAATAGATACTCTGGCCGTCGAAGCAGATTTTTTCCAGCGGGCAAAAGGGGCAATGGTCTTTGTAGTCCAGGCAGAAGATGATCTTGGTTGAGCCGCACTGGAAGGCCTCCCGGTACCGGTTCGGGTCTGCTTTCCGCGTAAGGAAATCCCGGATGCGGACCCACTTTTCAATGGCCAATTCAAAAGGGTCCTCCCCTTCCTTGTGGCGGCGGACCATCTCCTCCAGGTCGAGCAGCGTGGCCATTACAAAAAAATCACCCCTGCTTCTAAAGCTCCATTTTTCCCTTGCGGGAAGTTGACCGCTGAATGCGGCCTCAATCTTCCATCACCTTCCGGGTAATCTCGTAGATCACCCGGGTATCCGGGTCCGGACACTGGAGGGTGTAGACCTGATCCCGCCCGAAATCCTTGGGATCTTTGGCTTTGCTCATCATGAACAGGGAATACTGGATGGCGCTGAGGGCTACGACGCATACGTTCTTCGACTCTTTCAGGTTCAGCATATTGTTTTCGATGACGATCGGGTCCCCCACTTTCACCAGGGGGCATTTGCTGTCTTTCGCTCTGGCGACCACTTTGTACTTGGCCATTACCCCTCCCTATTTCTCCTTAAGCATCATAATCAGGGCTTCCCCTTCGAGGACGGTTTTTCCTTCCTGGTTGGTGACCGAGGATTTAACGGTCATCCGATTCTTTGCCGGGTCCTTGCTGGCGATCTCCGAAACGATGGTAACCGTGTCTCCGATGAAGACCGGAGCCAAGAATTTCACGGTCTGGGTCAGATGAATGGTTCCCAGTCCCCCGAGGTTGGTGAGGGTCTGGTCGATGAGGCTGGCCGAGAGCATCCCATGGGCCACCCTTTTTCCGAAGAAGGAATTCTTGGCGAATTCCACGTTCACATGAATCGGATTGAAATCTCCCGTGATTCCCGCGAAGGCAAAAACGTCGGCTTCGGTAATGGTCTTTCCGAAAGTCGCCCTTTCTCCGATCTGAATGTCTTCGAACTTCTTCTTGATCATCTTCCCTCCCAGGTTCGGGATCGAACTTCCAACGAACGGGGTGCGAAATTCGTAGGGGCAATCCCCTGTGTTTGCCCAGTTTGCGGGCGGCCGCGGAGGGCCTCCCCTGCATTATATCGATTTAAAAATCCGGGTCCCCAGGGGCATATCCAAGCATGAATTCAACCGACTTCCAGGATCATCTCGATTTCTACCGGGATTCCGTTGGGAAGGGCCTGCATCCCCACCGCCGACCGGGCGTGTTTTCCTATCTCCCCGAAGATCTCCACCAGAAGATCCGAACATCCATTGATCACTTTGGGCTGGTCCTTGAAGTCCTCGGTGCAATGGACCATGCCCAGCAGCTTGACTACCCGTTTGACCTTGTCCAGGTTCCCCATCGCGGCCTTGACCGAAGCCAGGCAATTCAGGCCCACGTTGCGGGCCACCTGGTATCCCTCATCAATGGTCAGTTCTTTTCCCACCTTTCCGGAGATCTTGACTTTTCCGTCATGGTAGGGTCCATGCCCGGAAACGAAGAGAAGATTCCCCACGCGCACTGCACGGACGTAGTTGGCAATGGGTTGGGGCGGCGTGGGAAGGGTGATCCCCAAATCTTTCAGCTTTTTCTCGGCGCTCATCGGATCCTCCTTTTATCCATTTATATCCACCAGAGAGAGCACAGCGCGGCGTGGCTGCAACCAAAAAGGATGAACCACAGAGCACACAGAGATCACAGAGCTACAGGGAAAAAATTCAGGAAACCCTAACGAGGTATCTGGCTTGCGGCAAACGTACTCTAAGCCATCCTTGATCCAAAATAACCCCCTTCCCCCGGAAAGTCAAGCAGTTAGGCCTCCAGAAAACCCCGCTCTAGCCTGCCGATCAATCTGCGGACGATTGTCAAAGAGCCTTGCCAGCCTTCGCTTTCCGGCAAGTAGTTTTAAGTCCTATTGAGTTTCGGCCGTTGCCCGGCCCGCAAGCAAGGGCCTTGGGCGTAAAAACCATGAGGCACAATTCATTTTCTGGGCCGGGCGGGCAAGCCATTCTTTCCCCGAGAACAGCGTTATTCCGATGTAGGGGCGCCCGGCTGGGCGCCCGATAGGCCCGCCACCAAATTGTGGAATGCCGATTGCGGAATGCGGATTGAAAAAGAAAACCAAAAAAATCCGAAATCCGCAATCCGAAATCCGAAATAACTGGGCCGATGCTTTTCCCGCGCAGGGCCCTTGCTTCCGGGCCACAAGCTCGCTTTTTCGCAGAAAAGGCAACCGGCCAAAGTGAAGGCGGCCAAGGAAAAGGGCTTGTTGCATGTCCCAGCCATTTTCCTTATAATTCAACCATAAAGAATCCGACTCCGTGGAAGGGATCCCCGATGAAAATATTCATCACCCACATTCAGGAAGAGTTCCAGGTCGCCATGGTCTTGAAAAAATGGATCGAATCGGCATTCCCCGAACATTGCGAGGTGATGGTCAGCACGGACCCCGATAGCATTCCCACGGTGGCCCAATACCTGGAGAAAAACGAACAAGCCCTGGAAGAGATAAAAGCCCTCATCATCCTCTGCAGTCCCCACTCCATCCAGAAACCCTGGATCCCCTTTGAAGCCGGATGCGCCTGGATCAGGAAAATATTCATCATCCCGGTCTGCTATTCGGGAATCAGCCGGGAAGAGCTCCCCCAGCCCCTGTCCATCTTTCCCGGGTTTGATCTGGAGGAGAGGGATTTCGGCCAGAAACTTTTTATGACTCTGGCGAAGGAACTCGGCGTATCGGAGTTGCCCGCCATCCAGTACCGGCAGATGAGGGAGGAAATCAATCAAGTCATAGAAACCATTCCCCCGGGGGCAGCCGACTTTTCCCGCCCCGGGGCACCGAAAGAATCCGCCGAACTGCCCTTCGAGTCCCTTCATGTGCAGATCTTGCTGGTTCTGAATGACGGTTTCGGATATACCTCCGCGGTCCTGGCCGAGCATTTTCGGACGGAGGAGAAAAAGATCCTGCCTCTCTTGAAAAGGCTGATTGAGGAGAATTATGTGTACGCCAGTCCCGCCGGCATGGGCCATGTCCGTTACAACATGGCCAAACGAGGAAAATCCTACCTTGAGGAACAAGGGTTAATCTAGCCGACCCCGAATTCCGGCTATTTTCCGAATCTTTTTTTCTTTCCGCCAAAAACTTAGACCCTTTCCGATTCCCTAACCCGGCATAGCCGGAACCAAACAGGATGTTGTAGGGGTCCCGCCAAGGCGGGATGGCCGCCCGCAGGATGGGCAACCACGCAGGATTGCCGCCACAATTTATGACCATTTTGGCGTCAATTTAGCCGCTAAGCGCCTATGCTTTTTCCGCGACTACGCGCGGGAAAAGTGGCCCTGCAGCCAGCATCCGTAGGGGCGGTTCGCGAACCGCCCTTACCCCGGTCTCGCAAATTGAATATTTCCTTCTTACCAACATGTTGGTATTAGTTGGGCGCTAAGCGCCTAAAAATCCCTGAATGGGTCTGCCTATTTTTCCCAGTTCCAATCATCCTGAAAAAGAGTAAAATGGGGGCAAATTCGGCGGGAGGAGATTGGAGTGGAGAGGTACCTGGATGTTTTCCTCAACCCTCGAAGCGTGGCGGTGATCGGGGCCAGCGAGAAGCCCGGCTCCTGGGGATCCTTCATCATGGAGGGCCTTCTTTCCCGAAAATATCCGGGAAAGATCTATCCGGTCAATCGCCGATCCTCCACCGTTTACGCGCTCCCCGTCTACCCGGATATAAAAGCGGTCCCGGGTGCCGTGGACCTGGCCGTGTTTACCATTCCGGAAGATTCGGTGGAAGAGCTCATCCGGGAATGCGGGGTCAAAGGGGTCAAGGGGATCACCCTCATCACCGCCGGTTTTGGAGAAGCGCTGGAGGGCGGCCGTGCACGAGAAGAGGCGATGGCCAGGCTGGCTCGATCCTACGGCATGCGCCTCCTGGGTCCCAATGTGAGCGGTACCTTCAACCTCCACGCCCGGTTCAACGCTTCGGCCTCTCCCGCTGAATATTTGACCGCGACTCCGCTGGCTGCGGTCTGCCAGGGGGGGTATGCCATCTATGATCTTTTGGCGCGGGGACATGCCCAAAGGATGGGCGTGGGAAAATTTATCCATACGGGGAATGAATGCGATCTGCAGGTGACCGACTTTTTGGAAATGTACGGGGAAGATCCCCAGGTCCAGGGCATCCTGATGTACCTCGAAACCATCCGGGGCGGGAGGCGTTTCCTGGAAGTGGCCCGCCGGATAGCCAAGGATAAGCCTATCATTGTCCATAAAGCCGGAAGAACCCCGGGGGGGACCCGCGCCGCCCGAAGCCACACCGGGGCCATCGCCGGCGTGAAGGAGGTCTTTCAGGGGATCTTCGAACAGGTCAACATGGTCTCATCCCCCACCATGGAACTTCTCCTGCCCTTAGGCCATGCCTTCATCGAACATCCTCCCATGAAAGGCAGGGGGGTGGCTATCGTAACCATGGGAGGTTCATGGGGAGTCGCCCTCTCGGATGCGTTGGAAGAAGAAGGGTTGTCCGTTCCGGAATTGGATCAAAAGATTCAAGCGGAGCTGCGATCCCTGGGGATGCCCGTGCGAGCCTCCACCCGGAACCCCGTGGACATCGGGGCGGCAGGGTTTGTAAATCTTTCCTTAGACGGGGTCATTCAGATGGGTCGGCTGATTCTTTCTTCTCCGGGTGTCCATGCCCTCATCCTTTACGGCTTCGGCCGCCCCGGCTTGGTGAGCAAGGATACCTCTCCGGGGAGAAAACTGTTCCTGGAAATGGAAAAGCAGCTCATGCGGAGGTACCATGCCCTTCAGCAGGAAAAGGATAAACCCGTCATCTTGGGTTGCTGTTCTTCCAAATGGGAAAGCCAAGCCGTTTTCGACCTGGGACAGGAAGGGATCCGTATTCACCATCGCCTGGACGAGATCGCCAAGATCCTCTCCCGGATGTACCGCTATTGGGAAAGGAAGCCGTAATGGACAGCTTCTCACGTGGAGCCGAGGGTTGGACCGATGCGCATCGCCAAAATTCGGCGGGTAAAAGCTTACTTTCTTCTCATCCCCTTGATTTCCGCAAAGGAACGCGGACCCATGGGCTACAGCCTCGTAAGTGCGTGCAAACCCAATCCTATCGAGATATGCAAGGTAAGTTCCCCGTGGGCATCGGAGGGACCAGCGCCTATTTTGGCGACGCGCAGCGGTCCGACCCTCGGCTGCTGCGAAGAGATTCCAAGTTCGCCATTTTATTTCCAAGACGTAATATTAATACAAACGCAATTAATTTCTTTACATTTCATTTCAAACCCGGAGGGCATGGTTATTTCACCCCCTCCCAACCCTCCCCCCTCGAGGGGGAGGGTAAGGGTGGGGGGGATATGCCAATTTATTTATTGCGTTTGTATTAGTAGGTTCGATCAGGAGGACCGATGGAAAATAAGGAAGGGTCTTTTCAGGGGATCGGTGGTCTTGAGCTATTTTGCCAGTCCTGGCGGGGAGAGGGAAGATCCCGCGCCGCTCTGGCGATTATTCACGGGTTCGGGGAACACAGCGGGCGATACATGAATGTGGTGAACCACTTGGTCCCCCAGGGCTATGCGATCTATGGGTTCGACCTTCGGGGGCATGGCCGATC
>JAPLIW010000764.1 GCA_026388915.1 Deltaproteobacteria bacterium | reverse complement strand
GAAATGGAGATTATTGCCCGGGCAGATCACCCCGGCCCAGGGAGAGCGGTTACGGGAGTTGACGGAGATTTACGGAAGGGCATGAGGAATGCGGATTTCGGAATGCGGAATGCGGAATGAATCCTCCGGAATTTGCCCCTTCCTTCGCCCCTTCTAAAGCCTTATTCTCGGAAAAAAGCGGAACGGTTTTGAAGGCGTAGGGGCAATTCATTAATTGCCCCAAAGAATAGAAGAGTCTTCATGGGCGGCGATCATTTACCAAACGATCCGGTTTCCGCTAATTCACCAGAACCGACCCGATTCTTTTGCTTCCCAGGGCCACTTCTTCGGGATGCGCGATCTCGATTTCCGGGGCCTGGACGATTGAATCCCTGGTGTCTCGGGGGGCGAGATGGCTTTCCAGCCTGAAGCGAATGGACCGCGGGTGCTCCCGGTCCTGAATCCCCATCATTCCCTCCTGAACTAAATCCAGATGGGACATCTCTTCGGAGCAATATCCCTTCATCCGATCCGCCAGGAGAACCAACCCCAGTTTGCCCAGAAGGACCCCGTAAAAAATGCTCAGGAAAGCCGCTACGGCATAGCCCGCCAGTTCTTCCAGATCCCTGCTTGACCCGTAGAAACGGATGAAATTGACGAACGTCCCGATGAGTCCCAGAGAGAGGGCCAGCTGGGACAGGTTGTGGATCATCTTGACGGCGTTTTCATATTGCTCCAGAACAGAGGTCGCTTCCTGATACAGGACCTGCTTCATCTTATTGCGGTCATACCGGCAGGCGATCAGCTCCACCCCGGTCTTTAATAGGCCCGGGGGAAGATCCTTGCCCTGTCTTTCCAGATTCCGAATGTCCCACCCCTGGCGGTAGCTGCGGGCCAGATGCACGATGGCCAGAATCGTCGCATTGGGCTTGTCCAAAGGGTGAAATGTCTTCTTTACCATTCGGGCGGTCCAAACCAACCTTTTCCACGGATAGACCATGAGGGCAATGGCCAGAGTTCCGCCGACCACGAAGGCTAAAGCCATCAAATTTGAGACCAATCCCACCCCGCCCGCATCATGGTTGAAGGACAACATGAAAATGGAGGTCAAAAGGACTGACGAAAAGACGATCTGTTTACCCATAAGACTCCCCCTGCCATCCGGTTTGTTCTATTCAGGAGCAGGATCTGTGCCAAGCATTGTTAGCCAGCTCAATTTCTAACCTTTTGTTTTTATTGAGTATAAAAGAAATCTATAATCTCTTCAGCAGGCAGTTTTTTCCGGGGTGGAGGAATTTTTCCCCTTGACTATCCATTCGCATAAGATTATTTTTTGATTGTCTTTTTCCTCCGTCGCTCAGTAAATCGAACAACTTAACCACAACGGATACAATCTTTTTCGTTAGGCATCCTTCCGCTTCTTCAGTGGCGGGAATCTATTCGGAGGCATGGGAAATATGCCGAGTCTCCCCCCGAACAAAAGGAGGTCGTGTCATGGGCAGCTACTCGTTCCAGGTTTGGTGGCTCTTATCTCTCATGGCTTTGCTGGCCCTTGCGAGTTGGGTCGGACGGCAGACTGGACAGGGAAACCTGGGAATCCTCATCGACGGGCGCGGCCGTTACAGCCTAACCCACTTTCAGGTTGTTTTTTGGACCCTCATGATTCTCTCGTCTGTGCTTGGAGTCCTGATCTCGCAGGGCTTCGACCCGAAAGCCGTCCAAATTCCCCCTGAACTCTTGGGACTCATGGGTATAAGTGCAGGCTCTGGGGTACTGGCCACCGGGGTGAAGGAAAGCAAGGATGCCCCGGGGTCAAGGGCTAACGTTGCCCGGATGGGACCCTTCACCCTCAGCAACGGGAAAAAGACGACGATCACCGCACGCATTGCTCAGATTTGGCTCGAGGAAGAGGGCGATCAGGCAGATAAGGTGGTCAGCATCACAAAGTACCAGAATTTCATCTTCACTCTCGTCATCCTCGGTTTCTACGTTGCCGCCGCGTGGAAAAGCGGCGGCCTTCCCAAACTCCCCGAGGGAATCGTCTGGTTGATCGGAATCAGTCACGCGGGATACGTTGGTGGAAAGGTCCCGGACAAGAGATGAAACCGATCGTTGCCGACGCCGCTCCCGAATCGCCGCGCCCCCTGCGTCCCGCATGACTTGAGTGGCGCTTTCGACGAGAGATAAACTGAAGGTGCCCAAGAGATCATGTTGGGTGCACCGAAAGGGCAGCCAGGGGGACATTGATTCTTACGATGCCGTATACATGAAATGATGAGACCTGCTTCAGGCACTGTAAGAATCAACGTCCCGGGATTACGGGATTATGCAGGTAGGAAAACGCGGAAGGTTATTAAATCCGTCGGTATTCGGCTCGAAACCTTCTTACCGGCGGGTCTTCTTTGTCTAAATATTCTTCAAAGCTGACTTCCTGGAATCCGTGGGCCTCAAATCTCTCTAATTCTGCTCGGATCAAGGGCCAGGGCATTTCTCCTTTCGGCTCTTCCGGTTTCCGCCCCCGGGCGATGACCAGGAGGGTACCCCTCGGGGCTACGAAGCCGGAGATGCACTGAATCGCCCGTCCCCGGAGATCCGGGGTCAGGACCTGAAGGGTGTAGGATTCCAGGACAAAATCGAAGGCCCCCTTCCAATCCGGAGGAGGGTTGAAGAGATCGTGGACGAGGTATCGGACCTTTGACCCTGGGAACCGCCTCTTGCACCAGCCGATGGCGGTGGGAGAGACATCAAAAGCCGTTACCTCAAAGCCCAACTCTGCCAGGCGTTCGGCATCATCCCCCAACCCGCAGCCGACCTTCAATGCCTTTCGACCGTTTCCCTGGATCTTCTTCTGAACCAGCCACTCTTCCAGGTTGGGATTCACCTTCTGGTCGGCCCAGGGAATCTTGGAAACATCCCCCCCGGCATAGAGAG
>JAPLIW010000318.1 GCA_026388915.1 Deltaproteobacteria bacterium | reverse complement strand
CATCCTGCGGAAGCCGGTCGAAGCCTCCAAGGAGAGGGCCAGCCCGGCCGATGCTTTTTGCCCAGAAGCTCCTTGCCCCCGGGCCACCACTCAAGCATCCCGGAATTGTCAAACGCTAATAGTCCCCCGGCAGAGCCGTGGTTTACCTTAAGGAAATTAAATAACCACGCCACAATCCGCTATTTTCTGACCCGAGCCACCTCTCCCCCATTGGCCTTCACCAGGTCTGCCGGGGAAATCTTCACCAGCGAGTATTCCGACCCGCCACCGGTGTAGACGACCTCCATCTGCATAACCTTCTCGTCGATGAGGAAACGGGCGGGATAGCCGAAGGAAGGGGTTCCTCCGCAGGGATACCCGCTCTTTTCCAGCATCTCCTCCGGGGTGGCGATTCGGGCGCTTTCCACCTTTAGCGCCTTGGCCACCCGGGAAGTGCTCGCCCGGTCCTCCCCCTTCACGATGGCCACCGCCAGGGAACCGGTGGAATCAAGCCAATGTGGTTTTCCCGGATGTATCGTTTCAGCAGAGAATTGTAATAGTCGTTGTTTTCCATAATCGTCCTACTGGATCGATACGATGGAGCCGTGATTCATCTTTTGAAGATCCTGCGGGATCAGGCGGAAGACCGCGCGGGGCGTGCCTGCAGCCGCCCAGATCTCCTGGTACTGCAGAAGGTCGGCGTCGATGTAGGTTTCGATCGGGGTGGAGTGGCCTACCGGAGGGACCCCCCCGATGGCAAACCCGGTGTGCTGGCGCACGAAGTCCGCATCGGCCTTGCCGATCGGCTCCCCCGCCATTTCACCCAGCCTCTTTTCGTTTACCCGGTTCACCCCGCTCGCCAGCACCAGGATGGGCTTTCCCGTCCGTGTTCCCCGGAAGATCAGGGATTTCACGATCTGGGCCACCGTGCACCCGATGGCCTGGGCGGCTTCCTGGGCCGTGCGGGTGCTCGCCGGGAGTTCCACCACCTGACAGGGCAGCCCGAGGGCAGTCAATGCTTCTTGAACCTTTTGCGCGCTGGACTGGAGTTTTTCAGACACTTTCACCCGCTTGTTTTGCCTATCTGCAATGTTTTGAATATTTTGCAGAGAAAAATTGATTCAGGCGACTAATCTTTGAAATCCCCCCCCACCCCCCTTTTTAAGGAAAAAGCCAGACTGCGGCAACCGGTGCAGGCATCTTCGCCGCAGGTTCCGCATTTCCCCTTCAGATTCTCCTTGTTCCGAAGTTGATGCAAGACCTCGGAGTTTTCCCAGATTTCCCGCAGAGGATTCCTTAAAAGGTTTCCAATGGACAGGGGAAATCTCCGGCAGGGGAAAACTTCGCCCTGGGGCATGACACAGAAACCTTCGGTCCCCAGGACACAGGGGGCGCCCAGAAGTTGCGGCTCCTCCCCCCGAAGATCTACCTGGAAAGCCTGGTAAGGAGGGATTTCATCCTCTTCCAGCTCCATGGAGAAATATTCAAAAAGGGCCTTCAGCATCCTCCGCCACTGCTCCCGGTCCAGGACTTCCTCCCTGATCTCTATTCCCCGGCCCCAGGGGATAAACCTTTCGATGATCATCCCGTCCACCCGCAGCTCCTCGCCCAGGCGGATGAAAGCGGGCAGACTCCCCAGATTGCTCTTCATCACCGTGAACATCAAATTCACATCGAAAATTTCTCTCTTCTGAACCAGGGGCACATTTTTCACTACCCGGTCAAAATTCCCCGTCGAGCGGATGCGATCATGGACCTGCGCATCCGCCCCATCCAGAGAAATCTTGACCGTCTTGAACCTCCGGACGGCGGCCAGGCGATCCAGGATTCCGTCGTTTAAAAGAAGGCCATTGGTAATGAGCCCCAGTTCTTCCACCTCCGGAAGCTGATCCAGATACTCCAGGAGCGGAAACAGCTCGGGCTTCAACAGGGGTTCTCCCCCGGTGAGGTGGATGCAGGCTTTATCTCCCCAGCCTCGAAGGGCCGAAACGATATTGTCCGCAACCTTCTTCAGCCCTTCCCCATCCAGGTCCTCTTTTCTCGAAAAATCATCCTGGTAGCAATGGCGGCAGCGAAGGTTACACTGGTTGGTGATGTGCCACTGGATGTAAAAAGATTTCTTCATCCCAACAGAAAAGAAAGATTTCGCCCTTGGGGTGCCCGGGTCGGATTATTGAAGGACAATTTTATGACCCGTGGCATAAATGATCAGCACGATCAAGGCGACAATTAAAAAAACCACGATGAACACGGCTACGCCGTCCCCCGCCACCCTCATCTCATCTAGATTAAGGGCCAGCTGGTGGATCTGCGAATCGCTGAGGTCGCTCAGTTTCATCCGGATCTCTTCCGGGGTGAAGCCCAGGTCTGTCAGCCTTTCCCGGACCATCTTGGTCTCCAGAAAATTCTGCAACTTTTGCAGATCGCCGGATCTCTCCGCCGGGGATAAAGCGATAACCTCGGACGCAGAAAACCCGGCAAAGCACTTCGGAGTGATTGCGATCACGAACATGGCCCCGACCAGATACCAGACTAAAACCGCCTTCAGTCTTTTCATCTTACCTTCTCCTTTTGAAAAAGCGATTTTCATAGAGAGTTCAGAAAGCGGATTCTTGAAGCCCATTGCATTCTTTTACCAGACTAGCGGATGATCCCCCAAAGGTCAATACCTCGGAGGCGCTTGCCCCCCTTCACTTTTGCGACTCTTTTTCTAATGGGAAAGAAAGTTTGTGGTCCGGGAGCAAGGGCGTTACGCGCAAAAAGCATCGGCGGGAAAAGAATTCGCTCAGGAGATCCCCTCCGTGCTTCCGCAGGGTGGGCGGGCCTATCGGGCGGTACCCAATTCGGAATTCGGAATGTGGAATTCGGAATTTTTACTTCTTTTTTTCCATTCCGCATTCCGCACTCTGCATTCCTCATTTCAATTGCCCGCCCGGCCCAAGAAAGGAGGGTCGCCCCATGGTTTTTGCGCGTAACGCCCTTGCTTCCGGGCCGGGCAACACCTACTTGGCGAAAAGGAAGACAAGCTTGGAGGTTCCGGCCTCCTTGCCAAAAAAATCGGCCAGAGCGGCTAGAGCGCCGGCTTCTATATGGGACTCCTGCCCGGTCAAGCGGCAAAGGCATCAAGATCTGACAGCCGGAAGCCTAAGAAAGATTGGGGCCTAAACGGGGAAAAATGGCAATTTTTGTAAATCGGAGCACAAAAGAGGTAATTTTTTCCTTGAATTCTATGGCCCTTTTGGGGTAAAAGGAGATGGCTAAGGGTTTTCTTTTTCCAAAGAAGCATTTAAACCCTTTGGAATTAATATAAAAACTTTTTGGATAAAGGATTTTTTCTTTTTTCTTTTTTTGAAAGACAATTTTGGCCTGATTTGTGCAGTAATAAATTTTCGCCATTATTCCATTATTTCCCAATTCCTGCGAGAGATATGCCCATGGCACCCCAAGGAATGACGGTCGGTCAGCTCCTTCAGAAGGAGAGAGAAGAAAAGAGTGTTTCTCTAGAATTGGTAGCCAAGAAAACCAGGATTAAGCTGGCCTTCCTCCAAGCCATCGAAGAAGATGCCTTTCAACTCATTCCTTCAGAAACTTACGTCCGGGGATTCATCCGCAGTTATGCAAAGCTGGTTCAGTTGAATCCGGATGAAATTCTCAACCTTTACCGCAACCAGGCCGAACCTCCTCCAAGCTCGTTGGAAGAGTCATCGGCCTCCTCAAACCGGCACCTGAAACAGATCAAAAACCATCTCTTCGATTTTCTGACCACCATGGCAGGAGGGACACCGGCTTATTCGTTGGGGAAGTCGGTTTTCCGGCACAAGGACTAAAACAAACCCTATAAATTACTGGTCATTGCGAGGATTCCCTCGGAGTAGGATTTTTTCTCCTATCCCTGTCTCCTTTTCATAAACGCCTCCACTGCCTTGAAGAAATCAGGGGTCGAGCAGCACATGCTCTGGTTCCGGTTTTCGAATTCGATGGCCGCCTCCAGGGAAGGTGCCGTGAGGCTCAAGTTCAGGGCCTCCTTGGTGAAACGCAGTCCCATGGGACTCTTGGCCAGCATGGCCCGGGCGATTTCCATGGCTGCTCCCAGGAGGCGGTTCTCTTCCACGACCCTGCTCACCAGCCCGATCTTCTCTGCCTCCTGGGCATCGACGGTCCGCCCGGTCAGCAGGATCTCGGCCGCCCGGCTGCTCCCGATTTTCTGGGGAAGGAAAAAAGTCGTCCCCATCTCTCCTCCGGAGAGCCCGATGTTGATGAAGGAAGGGGTAAAAGCAGCCTTTGGGCCGGCAATCACCACATCCGACGCCAGGGCCAGGCACATTCCCCCACCGGCGGCCGGGCCGTTGACCGCGGCGACGATGGGCTGGGGGAGATGCCGCATCTCCAGCACCAGGTCGGCGTATTTTTTCTGGATGGCGATCAGGTGAACGGTCGGGTCGGGATGGGAGGTCGGAAATTCCTGCCGCAGGCGGGCGTCCTTCAGGTCGGCCCCCGAGCAGAATCCCCGCCCTTCCCCGGTGAGGATCAAAACCCTAACGTCCTTCCGCCCCACCACCTCCGCGAAGAGCGCATGGAGTTCTCCCACCATGTCCAGACTCAGGGCATTCAGGCGCTCGGGGCGATTTAGGGTGATGAGGCCGATTCCGGGTTCCGGGATTTCAAATCTTATGGTTTTAAATTCCATTTTCCACCTTCTTTCCCATTGGTTTGAATTATCTAAATGCTACCAGGAAGCGAAGGCAAAGTAAATGGATGCCAGAGAGGCAAGTTTCATCGGAAGCTACACCTTGGCAGGCGAAGTCCCCATTCCCCCGGAAAAACAATCAAAGTGGCGGAGGATCAGGGATGGGTAACCTTGGTCAATGGAATTTGGGGCTGGTGGGTGATGGATTCGGCGCTCTTTCCCCTTGCAATTATGGCGGCCAGGAAGAAGCCGATGAAAGCGCCGATGAAAAGACCAATTACGAGGGAAATCATTTCTCCTTCTCTCTTTCTAAGTGATTCTAACTCAGGCTGATTTGAAGAAAGAAAACGATTGAACCCTATTGAAATAGATTCCCCCCAGGCTGCCGGATCAATGGGGGCTGTGGCCGATAAATAAAGAATTTCGGCTGTTCCTCTCTCCTTGCAAGACATATACCATAACTACAACATTTTGAATTTATTAGCTATTCTTATAAATAATGGCGGCCTTATCTTCCAAAAGGCGTAAAAACTTTTTACAGTATTTATTTAGGCAAATAATATGGCTTAAAATAAAGATAAAAAAAACAAAGAGTTAACATGAAAATCTAAATATTTGTAATTTTTCCCGACAATTTCTCCTCTATACCTAAATATCTTTGTGTAAATGGTGTATTTTTCCTTTGTATTGTTCTTTTGCCTATTAAGCCCCGCAACTCGGAACTGGCAACCGGGAATTGGCTCTATTCCGCCAGCAGTTTAACCCTCTTTCCGTCAATCTCCAGGGTCGTTTTGCAGTAGGTGCTCTTATGGATGATTTTTCCGTCCTGGAAATGCATTACATCCAGTCCCCTTCTCTTCTCCCTTTTGCCCTGGTATTTTTTCTCATTCGATGGCCAGTCCAGGGTCCACTCATAAAGCACCTTCTGAGCTGCTTCGTCGACGAACGTATCTTCCCCGGTGAACCGGAAGCCGCCATGGTTTTTGAACCATGGTTCCCAGGCTTTGCCCAGGGCCTCCTTCCCCTCGGCCCTTCCGCCGGTCCAGTTTTCAAAAATAACGTTTTCATGGAAGAGTGCCATGACCCCGTCGAGGTCATGGTTATCCCAGGCCTTGTTCCATTTGGCCAGGGCCTTCAAAATCTCGGTCTTGGAAAGCATGGAAGAAACCTCCTTTCCCCTGCAGGG
>JAPLIW010000241.1 GCA_026388915.1 Deltaproteobacteria bacterium | reverse complement strand
AGCTTCTCCTACTCGACGAGCCCACGGAAGGACTCGCCCCGGCCCTGGTCCGCTCCCTGGAAGGTCAGATTAAGAAACTGCGGGATGCGGGGCTCACCGTTCTCCTCGCCGAGCAGAACGTCAAATCCGCCCTCCGCCTGAGCGACCGGGGATACATCATCGACAACGGCCAGATCCGCTACGAGGGAAGCATCGAAGAACTGCGGGGGAATGAGGAAGTGCGGAAGAAATACCTGCTCATCTAGCGTAGAGCTTGGAGCAGAGAGCAGGGAGTTTAAAACCTCCTTTTTTGTTCTATGCTCTCAGCTCCACGCTCTCTGCTCTCCGCTGCCTTTGTGACCGGGTATCCCTTCTTCCGCCACCCATTCAGCCCGCCTTCGAGGGGGCGGACCCTGGAGACTCCCTTTTGCTTCAACTGCAGCGCCGCCCGGGCGCTGGAGGCCTCCTCGGGTCAAGTGCAGTAAACAATGACTTCTTTGTCCTTGAGTCGGGCGTAGTCTTCTTCCTTCCATCGCTCCAAGGGAGCGTAGACAGCTCCCGGAATGATTTCGGGCTCCGCATGAAATTCCAGGGGATGGCGGACATCAAAGACGGCGAATTCTTCGCCCCGTTCCATTTTTTCTTTCAATTCCGCCGCGGAAATGCGGGCCATGAAGATCTGGCGGAGGAACTTTTGCCGCTGGGCGTATTTCCATCCGATAAAGGCCGCCAGCCCGCCAATCAGAACCATCCCTGAAAAGAATCCCATTCTCACGGCGGATTCGGCCAGGACTTCAATCTCGTGGCTTAAGGCATACCCCAGCCCGATCATGCCACCGACCCAGATTCCAGCCCCTAAACCATCGTAAATCAGGAAAGTTGCAAGGGGCATCCGGACGATCCCGGCCAGGGGCGGAGTAATGGTGTTGAGCCCGGGGATGAATTTCGCCACCAGGAGAGAACGGGCGCCGTAACGGGAGAATAGAGACCCCGCGTTGCGCACGCACGATTCCGGATTCAGGGAAATCCGGCAGAGGAGAGACAACACCGTTGCCCCTTTGGAACGGCCGATCCAATACCAGAAAATATTGCTCGCCAGGGAGGCGGCGAACCCGAGAAGAAACGCCGGGAGAAAATGAATCCATCCCTGCCCGGCCAGAGCCCCGGCCGCCAGAAGCATGGGGCCGGCCGGCACGGGCGCCCCGGCCTGATCGGCCAGCACGAAGAGGAAAACCAGGGGATACCCGTGCTGGGTGACGAACTGGATTACTTCATTCATGGCAAAGGATCTATTAAGGCTCCTGAAAAGCTTCTACTCTTCTTCCCTGGGCGCGAAGAAACCGATTCCCCGCTGAGAATCCGCATCCAGGTACAGCTGAAGATATTCCCCCCCGCAGGCCGAGGGGACATGGATGACCCGGACGACTTTTTCGCAGTCTTTCACCTCCGGCGCCAGCCGGGCCAGGAGGTTGTCGCTGTTCAGGAGAAAAGGCTCATTCAGGATGACTCCGGGGTCATCGGGGAAGAGAGGAACGATCTCGATGTCGGCCTCCACCAGGTCCTGGAAGAAATGAGTGCCGTAGGATACCTCCGGGGTGTAGCCTTCTCTGGCAAAGGCCACCTCCACCAGGAGTTTGGCCTTATTGATATCGGCATAAGTGACCTTGACCCCGAGATTGATATCGTTGCTCCCCCACCGGCCGGGCCCCATCAGGGCATAGCGCTTCTCAGCCAGCACTTTATTGAGCACGTTCACCACGCCGGCAATTTCCATTTTTTCTTCAAACGTAGGCAGAAGGTCGTAGGCCCGCGGGTTGACATAAACGATATATTCCAGGTTGGCCACGGTGGCGTTGGCCAGCCCAGACCGGGTGGTGAAGAGGATTCGATCCCGGGAAATATTTTCCGGAATTTTTATTCGCTCCAGCTCCTTCCGGGTGGAAAGGGACCGGCACTGGAGGAGGTAGAATTTGTTCTCATCCCAGGCAAATTCGATGTCCACGGGCCGGCCATAGGCGGATTCGATTTTGGACAGAATTTTCCTGGCCAGCCCGACGAAGGCGGTCTTTTCCAGGAAATTCTCGAAGGTGAGACAGGGCTCCCCCGCGCTCCAATCCTGGGTCTTGAACATGGGGGGGGCCAGGTGCCCGTCCCGGTCGACCGAAACGGCGTAGAAGAGGTCGGGGTGTTGAACCTGATCTTTCAGGGTCCGGAAATCCACCGTCTCCATCTGGCCGGTCTTCAGATTGAGCACATCCACCTGCTTCTGGGAATATTTTTTAATCTGCGCGGCGGTAGCCTCCGGACGCAGCTGGGGGTGGCTGAAGGGGACCATCCGGGGGTAGTCCGAACCCACCCGGTCCACGGCCCGCGTTCCCAGCCCGAGAACCAGCCGTCCCAGTCCTTCCTCCTTTTTGATCTTGGGGTTCCAGGCATAGACGTTGCGGGAAAAGAGGACCCCGGAAACAAAGGGGAAGAAATAATCCCCCCACCTGCGGCCCACGACTTTCTGCACCACCATGGCCATGCGCTCGTCAAAATCCAGAAGTCCGTGGTCCATTCGGTAGAGGATGGGATCGGGCCCGAAGGTGCTGGTGAAAACCCGCTTCAGCCCGCGGATGAAATGGCTCAGGCGGGTCTCCAGGTTCCCCTGGTTGGTCAGGAAGACGGAAAGGTACTTCCCGGAGAAAGCCAGGCCGAAGCTGTCTTCCAAAAGGCTGGAGGACCGGATGATGATGGGATGTTCCCCCATCTCCTCCAGGATCTTGCGGAAATCGTCGATCACCTCGGGGGCAAAGGTGGCATACTTGAACTTCTCCTCCACATGGAGGAACTCCCTTTCGATCTCCTCCCGGGTTTTGTACTTGAAGGTGTGAAAGAGATACAGGTTGTTCCGGTCCAGGAATTCGGAGAAAACCCCCGAGTTCAGGTACCAGGTATCGGGAACCCGAACGTATTCTTCCAGCTCGGGATCATGTTTCTGCAGAAGGGGTAGGAGGATCTTGTAGGCCAGGATCATTCCCGCCGCCTTTCCCCCCAGCCGTCCGGGCCGGCGGCGGCTCCACAGAACCCGCTGCAGAATGAGGTCCATATCCCGGATGGTGACGTGGTTCTTGGCCAGGCTGATGAACGGAAGCTGGTTGGAGATGAACCGGCTGATGAGCGCCACCCGGATTCCGATGGCCTCTTCCGGGGAGATGTACACTTCCCCCATGGGAATCTCGCAGAATTCCCGCAGGGCCTTATAGATCTCCATGGAGGTGGCCTGGTCGCGGTTGACCACCATGCTGAGCGTCTGGGCCCGGTCCCTCTTCCGGGCCAGGTTGATGTAGCTCTCGATTTCCACCGGGCCGAAGGAATTGGCGAAATAGGCGTCGGTCAGGGCTTCCACGTAATCCTGCCGGTTTTCTTCCGTGTCGGGCACGCCGTCGGACTTCAGATGGTCCAGGGCTTTCTGGTAAAGCACCTCCCGGCTGATGATTCCCTTCTGTTCCAGAATCTCCATGAAGGTGATGTCCATCAGCCCCACCAGATGGGGATACTGGTTTTTCTTCCGGATCAGGCGGTAAATCTTAAAGATATCCCAACCGTCGTTCATTCCGGGGTCCCTTTCATTTCCAAAACCGCAAGGTCCTCGTCCCCTGTACTGCTAATGTGCAGACCCTTGAAATCTTGGTAAGAGAATTTGATCTTGAAAACTATCCTCTGAAATCCCCCCAACCCCCCTTTATTAAAGGGGGGCGAAGGGGGGATTTCTGGGGGTGCGTTGCCCTAGGTAAAACTTATTTCTTTGGCTGCGGCTCTGCGGCGCTGTGATTCTTAAGAATTGAAACCCATATTCTAAGTCGTTGTGTACTTGCTCTTTAACTTTAGGCACTCCGACCTTTAGGCACTCTAGGCACTTTTGAAGTCAAACCCATCCCCGGAGCTTACAGGCTTCTGCCACCCTCGCGACGGATACCAGGTAGGCGGCCTGGCGCATGTTGACTTTTTCCCGCTGGTACATCTGGTAGACCCCGTGGAAGGCCCGGGTCATCTTTTCATCCAGGCGCCGGTGGACCTCGTCCAGGGGCCAGTAGAAGTTGTAGGTGTTCTGGACCTGCTCGAAGTAAGACACCGTAACCCCGCCCGCATTGGCCAGAAAGTCGGGGATGACAAAGACGTTGTTGGCATACAGGATCTCATCCGCTTCCGGGGTGGTCGGTCCGTTGGCCAGCTCGCAGGAGATCCGGCACTTGATTTTGGGGGCATTGGATTCGGTGATCACGTTTTCCAGGGCTGAGGGGAAGAGAACGGTCACGTCCAATTCCAGCAGTTGCTCATTGGTGACGGCCTCCGCCCCCGGATATCCCTGAAGGCTTCCCTTTTTCAGCTTGTAATCGACCACCTGCCTGGGGTCCAGCCCTTTGGGGTTGTAGATCCCCCCCCTGGAATCCGAGGCCGCCGCGAGTTTCAACCCCATAATCTCATGGGCCAGGAGGGCGGCGAACTGGCCCGCGTTGCCGAATCCCTGGATGGCCATGGTCTTGTCCTTGAGGTCGATCCCCAGCACCCGGCCCGCTTCCCGGAGAGCATAAACCCCTCCGCGGGCGGTGGCATCTCCCCGGCCTTCCGAGCCTCCCAGGGGGATGGGCTTCCCGGTGATGACCCCCGGATGGTGCTCTCCCACCAGGACTTCATATTCATCCATCATCCAGGCCATGATCTGGGGGGTGGTGTAGACGTCGGGGGCGGGGACGTCCTTGGACACCGAAACAATACGCGCCACCGCCCGCATGTAGGCCCGGGCCAGGCGCTGCTTCTCCCGCTCGGACATTTCTTTGGGGTTACAGGTGACCCCCCCCTTCCCTCCCCCGAGGGGGATGTCCACCACCGCGGTCTTCCAGGTCATCCAGGCGGCCAGGGCCCGAATGGTGTCGAAGGTCGCTTCGGGATGCCACCGGAGGCCGCCCTTCGTCGGTCCTCGGGCCGAGTTGTACTGCACTCGGTATCCGTGGAAAATCCGGATTTTTCCGTCGTCCATTTCCACCGGAAGAGTGAATTTGAACTCTATCTGAGGCCAGCGGAGCAGCTCGTGCGTCGCCGGGTCCAGGCCCAAACGGACCGCGGCCGCATCCAGTTGCGCCTGAGCAATCTTGAAAGGATTAAATTCCGGCATGGAAAATCCTCCTTTTTCTTTTCAGTCCCCGCCCCGGGGCGCGAGGTAGAACGGGCTGGCGGCATCGCCATTCCTTGAGACCAGTATAAATTCCTCTCCCGTTATTTTCAATAGAATCTAGCTTTCTCCCGGGAAGGTGCGCGGAAAAAGCGGCTCTCTGCGGGGCACGGAAAAGCCAGAAATCCCCCCCGACCCCCCTTTGAAAAAGGGGGGCAAGGGGGGATTTATCGCGAATGCCCGGGTTTTTTCCCTACCAAAATGTTGGTAGTAGTTGCACAGCAAACGCCCAACTCCCCAAGCTTCTTCTCTGCGAGGAAGGGGGGAAATGCACGGGGTTCGGCGATTCCAGATTTCGGATGGCAGATTGCCGATGGATTGGTCTCATCCTGAAAGCGGGGAAGGGGAGATAAATTCCCGGCAACGGCACAGGATCGGAAGCACCTCAAAAATATCCTCCACGGGAAAGAAGACGGGAATGGAGCGTTCTTCCAGGTAGGTCCTCGCCTCTGCGTAGGCGGGGCGATCCCCGGTAAAGCTGACATAGATGGGCTTATGGGGGTATTTCGCGGAAAGCTCGGGAAGGAACCGGTAGGCTTCCGCCGGGGTCCGGGGAGAAGCGAGGAGAACGGGGACGATCACGTCCACTCCCTCGTCCTCGAGGAGAATCTCCATGACTTTGCGGTAGCCCTCCACCGGCCCCAGGATCGGGGTGATGGCGGACATGTCCACCGGGTTGGAGATGGTCACCCAGGAGGCGCTGATCTCCCTGAGCTTTTTCAGGCTGCCTTCCGAGTGGCGGGCGATCTTAAGGCCCGCGGATTCGCAGGCATCAGCCACCACGACCCCCAGGGCACCCGAAGGGGCGAGCGACGACACCCTTCTTCCCGGGGGAAGGGACTGGAAGGCAATCCCTTTGGCCACGTTGACCAGGTCGGCGTACCGCCTCACCCGGGCGATCCCCGCCTGCCGGAAAGCCCCCTCCAGAAGGGAATCGTTCCCGGCCAGGGAGGCGGTGTGGGAAAAGGCCCTCTCCGCCCCCGCTTTCGTCCGTCCCCCTTTGAAAATGATAACCGGCTTTTTCCGGGTGACCTTTTTGGCCACCTCCAGGAAACGGCGGGGCTCGCGGAACCCTTCCACGTACATCAAGACGGCCTTGGTCTCCGGATCCTCTCCCAGGTATTCCAGGACTTCCGAATCTTCGATGTCGATCTTGTTTCCCAACCCGGCCACCCGGGCAACGCCGAAATTCTCCGCCGTATTGATCCACCGCATGGTGTGGGTGGCGAAGTTCCCCGTCTGGGCGATGTAGCTGATGGGCCCC
>JAPLIW010000895.1 GCA_026388915.1 Deltaproteobacteria bacterium | reverse complement strand
GTTGAGGACGGACATGACCACCGCAGCCTGGCCTTCTTACCCGCCGGTTTGTTGACGACCCTCATAGACCGGTTGGTTAACGGTTCGAATAATTCCAGGGTTTTAACAATGGAGATCTTCGATGAAGGGGCATTTAATAAGTCTCTGGATATTCTGAGCAGCTTTGTATAATGATTTACTCAATGTCATTGACTTAAGCACTTTGCCCCCCCCTCTTTTCTAAAGAGGGGTTGGGGGAGATTTTACGGAATGCAATTAAAATCCCCCTGAATCCCCCTTTGTACAAAGGGGGACTTGAAAGAGATACTATTCTTAAGTCAAGGACATTGATAATTTACTGATAGAATCTAGGGATGAAAACGATAGAACAACATCGCAAAGCAAAGTGTGTCGCCATATTCGGAACAGGTTCGGACGTGGGTAAAAGCGTCGTGGTAGCAGCCCTCTGCCGTATTTTCAGCGATCTTGGCATTCATGTTGCGCCATTTAAAGCCCAGAATATGTCCAACAACTCCTACGTCACACCCGAGGGCGGGGAGATGGGGCGGGCTCAGATTGTTCAGGCGGAGGCAGCGCGGATAGCCCCACACGTGGATATGAATCCGGTCCTTCTCAAACCATCAACAGACACAGGTGCCCAGGTTGTCCTTCACGGACAACCCCTGGGAAACAGGGAAGCAAAGGAATACTTTTCCGACACAAACTACCTTTATGAAAAGGCCTTGGCCAGTCTGGAACGCCTCAGGACTTTGTACGCCCTTATCTTCATGGAAGGCGCCGGCTCCTGCGCCGAGGTCAACTTGCGATCCCGTGATTTTGTGAATTTCCGCATGGCACATGCCGCCGATGCACCGGTTATTCTGGTCGCCGACATAGACCGGGGAGGTGTCTTCGCCCAGCTTATCGGCACACTAAACGTGATCCCCAGAGAAGACAGCCGGCGTGTGGCGGGCATCATCATCAACCGTTTCCGCGGCGATCCGGATCTTTTCAGAACGGGCATTGAATTTATCGAAAGCGAAACCGGTCTTCCCGTCCTGGGACTCGTTCCATACTTTCATCACATTGAGATAGACTCTGAAGACGGCCTGCCGCTTGATTTCCTGATTGACCCGCCGTCCGGCCCCGAACCGGGAAAAGTGAATATCGGTGTCATCCGTCTGCCGCACATCTCCAATTTTACGGACTTCAATCCCTTCGAGCGTGACGCATTCATTAATCTCCACTACCTTGCTCGACCCCGGCCCCTGTATGGATACGACGCGGTCTTTATCCCCGGTACGAAAAACAGCCGCTTTGACATGGAATGGCTCAGGCATACAGGATGGGCAACAAACCTTGCGGAATTTGTCCGTGACGGCGGCCATCTCGGCGGTATATGCGGCGGCTACCAGTTGCTTGGGAAGCTGATCCGTGATCCTTACGGCATTGAAGGGACACCGGGAGAGACATATTGTCTTGGCTTTCTGGATGTCGAAACAACCCTGCACAGGGAAAAGATACTGTGCCGTTCCAAAGGCATCTGGGAACGCAGTGGAGAAAATGTGGAAGGTTACGAGATACACATGGGCATGACAGAACGCGGTGGCAATGTGATTCCCTTGATACGTATCCTGTCCAAAAACGCAAGACCAGACGACAGTTTCGATGGGGCTTCAAGTCCGGAGGGAAGGGTCTGGGGCACCTATTTCCACGGGTTGTTTGATACGCCCGGCTTCAGGCATGGTTTTCTGAAAGCAATTTGCACCAACTATA
>JAPLIW010000551.1 GCA_026388915.1 Deltaproteobacteria bacterium | reverse complement strand
TTGATCGGCCGCTTCATGCCCTCAGATTTCCTCGCTCCCCGCGCGAATGCGCGGGTCCACGACCCCGTAGATCACATCCACGGCAAAATTCACGAGCACGATGAAGAAGGCGATCAGCAAGCTGACCCCCTGGACCACCGGCAGGTCCCGCTGACCGATGGCCAGGAAGATCAGGCGGCCCAGACCGGGCAGGTTGAAGACATTCTCGATGACGATGGCCCCGGCCAGAAGCTCCCCCATCTGCAACCCCACGATGGTGACCACCGGGATGAGCGCGTTCCGCAGAGCGTGTTTGTAAACGACCACTCTCTCCGCAAGCCCCTTGGCCCGGGCGGTCCGGATGAAGTCTTCCCCCAGAGCCTCAAGCATGCAGGAGCGGGTGAGCCGGGCGAGCACGGCAGCTCGAATGAGTCCTGGAGAAAGGGCGGGCAGGAGAAGGGATTTGAGAGCCCCCAGGGGACTCTCCATCCAGGACTTGAATCCCCCCGCCGGAAACCATTGGAGGTACACCGCGAAAAACAGGATAAGAAGGATCCCGGCCCAGAAGGCCGGCACGGCCAGCCCGATCTGGGAGAATACCATCACCCCGTAATCTCCGGGACGGTTGCGGTGAAGAGCGGCATAAATCCCCAGGGGGATGGAAAAAACCACGGCGAAGAAGATGGAAAGAAGAGCCAGGGGAAAGGTCACCGCCAGGCGGGACAGGATCAACTCGCTGATGGGCACGTCATAAGTGATCGATCGGCCCAGATCTCCCTGCATGACCCCGCTTATCCAGTTCCAGTACTGAACCGGCAGGGGAAGGTCCAATCCCAGCTTGTGCCGCAGAGCCTGCAGGTTTTCCGGAGTGGCCTGGATCCCCAGGATGATCTGGGCCGGGTCTCCGGGAATCACCTGGAGGACAAGAAAGATCACTCCCGACACGAGGAGCAGGGTGGCGAGAAGAATCAGGAGGCGTTTAATGAATTGGTAGGCCACGGGAGTCACAAGAACGGTTGGAGGAGCGCTTCGCTTGAGGCAAAAGCATTATTTTTCTGCCTTTGCCTCAAGTGAGCAAAGCGAACGCTCCTCAAGGCCCGCAGGGCCGGTCCTCAAGTCACGCCCCGGGCGCGACGCTCCTCAAGCCCCTTCGGGGCGGTCTATTTTTGAAGGTACACCTCGCTGGCATCCACGACGATGGTGGGGTAGTCTTTCCACCAGTTCATGACTTCCTTCTTCATCGCCGGCAGCGCGGGGTTAATGAAGAGGTACACGTTGACGAATTCGTCAGCCAGCGTCCTCTGGGCCTGCTCGTAGATCTTCTTCCGGGCTTGTTCGTTCATCTCCGCTTCGGCCTTTTTCAAGAGCTCCTGGAATTTGGGATTATTGTAGCGGAAGTAGTAATTCGACCGGCCGTAGATCTCGATGTCGAAGGGCTCGGCGTGCCCCATGACGGTCAAATCGTACTCGGCATTCTTGAAGACCCGGTCGACCCACTGGCCCATGGGGATTACTTCGATGATCAGCTTGATGCCTACCTTGGAGAGCTGGTCGGCAATGACCTCCCCCGACCTCCGGGCATAGGCGTAAGGCTCGGGCAGCTTCAATACAGCCCCGAATCCGGTTGGATATCCGGCCTCTGCCAGGAGCTGCCTGGCCTTTTCCGGGTTGTAAGGATAGAGTCTGCTCACATCCACATAATAAGGGTTGGTGGGGTCCATATGGCTGCCGATGGGGGTCCCGTAACCGGCCACCGCCCCCTGGATAACCGCTTTCCGGTCGATGGCCAGGGTGATCGCCTGCCGGACTTTGGGATCATTGAAGGGCTTGCGCGAATGGTTCATGGCCATGATAACGTCGGTTGTAGTATTCCCTTTAAGGACTTTGAAGCGGGCGTCCTTTTCCAGGGCGGGGGCATTTTCCGGGGCAAGGTCATAAGCAATCACGTCCACGTCTCCGGCCCGGAGAGCAGCGAGTTGAGCACTCGGGTCGGAAATGAACCTAAAAGTTACCTTGTCTAAATAAGGAATCCCCTTGCGATAATATTCTGGATACTTGATCATGGTCACACTGTCCCCGCGCTTCCACTCAGCGAATTTGAAGGGGCCCGTTCCGACCGGCGCGCTCTTCAGCCGGTCCACGGACTGCTTGGAAACGATGACCGCATCCCCCCGGGCCATGTTGAAAAGGAAGTTGGAATCAACCTTCTTCATCTTGAATTTAACCGTCGTGGGATCCACCGCCTGGATGGATTCGATGGCTTCATAATACATGCGATAGGGGGCGGCCGTTTTAGGGTCCAGCAGTCGCTCGAAGCTGAATTTCACATCCTCCGCCGTGCAGAAGCTCCCGTCATGGAATTTGATCCCGGAATGGAGGACGAAGGTGTACCCCTTCCCGTCTTTAGAGATACTGTAACTTTTGGCCAAGGCTGGAACGACTCTGCCGTTCCGGTCCACCTTGAGCAGGCCTTCCAACAAGTTATAATGGACCACCCGTTTGATTGCCGCCGAGGGGTTCGTCGTGGGGTCCAAGCCCGAGGGTTCCGCTGCCAGGGAGATGGTGAGCGTACCGCCGGGCACCGGCTTTTGGGCCATCGCTTCGGAAGTGAAAAATCCCCCCATGACCAAGCAGGAAAAGAGCAAGAAAAGCCCCATCCACTTTCCTCTTTTTGCTTGAATTTCCATTTTTAAATTTTCTCCTCCCATCTCGCTGTGCATAATCGAATAGACTTTATTCCTTTTTTTTGCTATCCCCCGCCATGGGCGACCCGCCGGGTCGCCCCTACTTTTCTCTGTGCTCTTAGCTCTACGCTCTATGCTCTATTTTCCCCCCCACGATGGTCATCTCCACCGGGATGTCTTTAATCTCCTCCGGATCGACCTTCCGGGGGTCTTCTCCCAGAACGACCAGGTCCGCCAGCTTGCCGGGAGTGATCGAACCCTTGATGTTTTCCTCGAAGGAAGCGTAAGCCGACGCCATGGTGTAGAGGGAGATGGCCTCCTCTACGGTAATCCTCTGGCGGGAACCCAGTGATTCTCCGGCGGAACTCTTCCGGGTCACGCAGCTCTGGATGGCCAGCAGGGGCTCATAGGGCCCGCAGGGATTGTCCGAGGCGCCCGACACGGCGATGCCATAATCCAGAAAAGAACGGTGGGCGAACATCATCTCCACCCGCTTAGTTCCGTAATAGGGAATCATCTTCTCGCCGTGGTGGTAAATGTAGGACCCAAAGGGAGTCACCAGCAGCTTAAGCTTTTTGATCCGTTTCAATATTTCGGGGTTCACCACCGTGCAATGCTCCAGCCGGTGGCGATGGTCCCTCCGGGGAAATTCCTCCAGTGTTTTCTCAAACCCGTCCAGAGCCATTTCGATGACCCGGTCCCCGTTGGCATGGACGCAGACTTGGAAACCCGCATCATGGCCCTGGCGGATCAAATCATGGAGGACCTGTTCCGATTCAACGGCCAGGATTCCCCGGTCCTCGGACCCGATATACGGTTCGGACAGGTAGGCGGTGCGGCCGGCGATGGCCCCATCCGCCAGAATCTTGACCCCCCCGATCTTCAGCCACTCATTCCCGAATCCGGTCCTCAGGTTCAAAGCCCGAAGCTGGGGGAGGTACTCGATACTGATGAGCATGTAAACCCGCAGTTTCAACTCCCCGGTTCTCAACGCTTTCTGATAGGTCTCCAGGGTTTGGGCGGAAACGAGAGCATCGTGCACGCTCGTGATTCCCGAGGCCAGGTAGCGATTCCCAGCCAGGCGCATTCCCTTCACCCGATCCTTCAGGGAAAAGGGCGGAATGATCGGCGGCTGACCGGTGGTCCCTTCAAAAACGAAGGCAAACTCAGCCTGTTCATAAAGAATGCCGTTTAATCCCTCCGTGCCGCGGTCGCGTCCGTAGGCGCCGCCCTTGGGATCGCGGGAATCCTCCCGAATTCCGCCGGCTTCCAGGGCTTTGCTGTTTACCACCCCCCAATGGCCGCTGACTTGCTGGATAAAAACCGGGTGCCCCGGGGCGACTTCATCCAACTCCCAGCGGGTCAACACCTTTCCGGCCTGGGTTTTAGTATCGTCGTAACCGACTCCCCGGATCCATTCCCCGGGGGGCTTCCGCTTGGCTTCCTGCAGCACGGCCTTCTGAATGTCGGCAATGGTTTTGCAGCGTTTCGGGCTGCAATCGATCTGCAGGAGATCCGTGCCATACTGGGACAAATGCTGGTGCGAATCGATAAAGCCCGGGGTTACCGTCCGCCCCCGAAGGTCGATTCTTCGGGTCTTGCGACCCGCCAGGGCTTTGATTTCTTCATTCCTCCCGACTTTCAGGAAGCGCCCGTCCTTGACGGCCACTGCTTGAGCCACCGGTCTTTTCGGGTCCACAGTGATGATATTTCCGCTCCACAGGATGAGGTCGGCAGCAGCTTCGGGAGGAATCTGATGGGATTTTCTCGCCTTAATCATTGAATCACCGATCATGCTAAGGAGTGATTTAAATCGTTATACGTTATTCGTTATTTGCTCTTTGGTCATTGCCCATTGATCATTGGTCATTGACCATTGGCCATTGATCAATGATCATTGGTCGGTGATCATTTCTCTATGCTCTATGCTTTTACGCCGCCATCGTATCCGCGTAATCCAGCACTTTATCGATCACTGCCAGGCCTTCCCGAAGTTCATTTTCCTTAATGCACAGCGGAGGAGCCACGAAGAGGAAGTTCCAGCGCACCGTCGTGTAGACCCCCCCTTCGAGAAGCCGTTTATTGATCTCCTTGGCGATGGCTGCGTCGGCCCCCATGGCATTCCATTTCACCAGGGGCTCCCGGGTCTTCTTGTCTTTGACCAGCTCGAGGGCCCAGAATAGCCCGATCCCCCGGGCATCCCCGAGGCATTTGTGCCTGGCTTTCATGGATTCCGTCTCTTTGCGAATCACCTCTCCCATGGCCACCGCGTTTTCCATCAGTTTATCATCCCGGTAGACTTTCAGGGTAGCGATGGCCGCGCCGCAGGCCAGGGGATGGGCGTTGTAGGTCAGCCCGGCCCAGAGCATCTGCTTGTCCAGGACTTCCATGATCTTCCGGGAAATGGCCACGGCCCCCAGGGGGACATACCCCGAAGTCAGCCCTTTAGCCATGGTGATCATGTCGGGCACCACATTCCAGTTATCGATGGCGAACCACTTGCCGCACCGGCCGAACCCGGCCATGACCTCGTCGGCAATCAGCAGAACCTTGTTCCGGGTGCAGATTTCTCTCAGCCGTTGCATATAGCCGTCCGGAGGGACGATCAGCCCGTTGCTGCCCACCACCGACTCCACGAGCACCGCGGCCACGGTCTCCGGGGTTTCGTACATGATGACTTCTTCTACGGAGTCGGCACAGCGGAGTTTGCAACTCGGGTAGGTCAGGCCGAAAGAGCAGCGGTAGCAGTAGGGGTCAAAAACCCGGACCACTCCGGGCATGACCGGCTCAACCGGGGGACGCCGCGGGTCTCCGGTCAGGGCGATGGCTCCGTAGGTGGCGCCGTGATAGGATCGGTAGCGGGTGATAATCTTCCATTTTTTGGTGTACATGCGGGCGATCTTCACGGCGTTCTCGTTGGCGTCCGCCCCGCCGAGGGTGAAGAAGAATCTCTTCAGATCCCCCGGAGTAACCTCCGCCAGGGCCTTCCCCAGGAAGGAGCGCGACTCGTACGCTACCCCCGGAGCGATAAAGCAGAGCTTCTCCGCCTGGTCTTTGATGGCCTGGACCACTTTGGGGTGCTGGTGGCCGATGTTCTGATTCAGGAGCTGGGAAGTCATGTCGATGTACCGCTTCCCGTTTTCGTCCCACATGTGCACACCCTGGGTTTTGGTGATAACCAGGGGGTCCAGGGCCGACTGCACACTCCAGGAGTGGACCACGAATTCTTTATCATACTTCTTGACGTCGCTTGGACTCATGTAATTTCTCCCTCTGGATTAAGCGATATCGAAAAATCTCCATCTCCCTCTGGACAAAATAATTTTGTTTTCATTATGTTCTATTCAAAATAATTCGGCAAGACCAAAAGCGATGGGGTGTTGGTCTAAGCAGCTAATATTTTACTTCCACCAGGAAAAGACCCTGGGGGGGCGCGGTCATTCCCGCCTGGCGGCGGTCCCGGGCGCGCAGAACCTGCCCGAATTGTTCCGGGGACCGTTTCCCCTTTCCCACCTCCACCAGGGTGCCCACGGCGTTGCGGACCATGTGCTTCAGGAATCCGTCGGCTTCAATGGTGAAGTGGAGAAAATTGATCTCTTTCTCCGACCATCCGGATTGAAACACTTCCCGGACCGGGTCTTCGGTGTCCGCTTCGGCCCCCTGAAAGGAAGTAAAGTCCTGCTTCCCGAGGAGAAGGCGGGAGGCTTCCTCCATGGCCCGGACATCCAGGGCCCCAGGAACACGCCATGAATAATTCCGGAACAGGGCGGAGGGAACTTCGCGATGGAGGATGACATAGCGGTAGGTTTTCCGCTTGGCCCCGTGCTGGGCGTGAAACTGGAGGTCGACTTCTTCGGCGGATTGAATGACGATATCGCGGGGGAGGAGGCTGTTCAGCCCCCTGTGAAATCCTTCGACCGGAATGGTGGAAGTGGTTCGGAAGTTGGCGACCTGCCCCAGCGCGTGCACCCCGGCATCGGTCCTCCCGGAACCGATCAGCGGGATGTGCTGCCGGGTCATAATGGCAATTTTTTCTTCGATGACTTCCTGGACGGTCAGCCCGTTGGGCTGAACCTGCCACCCGTGGTAATTCGTCCCATCATACTCGATGACCAGCTTGATATTGCGCATCACCTCACCCCTCCTCTTCCTTCCCCTTCCGAGACTGGCTCATCATTCGTCATGCCCGCGGAGGCGGGCATCCAGCAGGGGCGCAAGGCCTTGCGCCCCTACATTGCAATATCAAGGATGCACTGGATTCCGGCTTGCGCGGGAATGACGCCTCTCACTTTTCGTTACTACACCGTCTCTCAGAGGAGAGGGAAAGGGTGGGGGTATTACATTTCCGCAATCAAAGCTGCGCCCATTCCTCCGCCGACGCAAAGCGTGGCGATCCCGTAACGGGATTTGCGCTTTTTCATCTCATGGAGGAGAGTGACCAGGATGCGGGCTCCGCTGGCGCCGATAGGATGGCCCAGGGCGACGGCTCCGCCGTTCACGTTGACTTTCGCCATATCCCAGCCCATGGTTTTGTTCACGTAGACGGCCTGGGCCGCGAAAGCCTCGTTGGCTTCGATCAGGTCCAGGTCTTTCACCGCCAGGCCGGCTTTGGCCAGGGCTTTCTGGCTGGACGGAACCGGCCCGGTTCCCATAATGTCCGGGGCGACGCCCGCCGTGGCGTAAGCTTTGATTTTGGCAAGGGGCTCTATTCCCAGCGCCTTGGCCTTCTCCGCCGACATGACCACGATCGCCGCCGCTCCGTCGTTGATCCCCGATGCGTTGCCCGCGGTCACCGTCCCGTCTTTCTTGAAGGCGGGCCTCAGCCCGGCCAGGGCCTCCAGGGTGGTGGTGGGCCGGGGATGCTCGTCCACCTGGAAGGCCACCGGGTCCCCTTTCTTCTGGGGGATCATAACCGGAACGATCTCATCCTTGAACCGCCCTTCCTTGATCGCCCTTCCGGCATTCTGCTGGCTCCGGAACGCCAGGGCGTCCTGATCCTGCCG
>JAPLIW010000115.1 GCA_026388915.1 Deltaproteobacteria bacterium | reverse complement strand
GATGCTGGCGGCGGAAATGTTTCCATACTGGGTCTGGAACTGCTCGGCGTTGTCTCCCACGAACTGGATCATGGACCGCAGGTCCTTGAGGTCGAGGAGCAGGAGGCCGCTGTCGTCGGAAATCTTGAAGGTAATGGTGAGAACCCCGCTCTGGACGTCGTTGAGGTTAAGGATCCGGCTCAGGAGCAGGGGGCCCATCTCCGAGACCGTGGTGCGGACGGGGTGGCCCTGCTCTCGGAAGAGGTCCCAGAAGGCCACCGGAAAGCCCTGGGGAGAGAAATCGGAGAGCCCGAGCTTCTGGACCCTTTCCGCGACTTTGGGGTTCTCCCCCCCCGGAAACGGCAACCCGGAGAGGTCTCCCTTCACATCGGCCATGAAGACGGGAACTCCGATGCCGCTGAAACGTTCGGCCATGACCCGCAGGGTCACGGTTTTCCCCGTACCCGTGGCCCCGGCGATGAGCCCGTGGCGGTTGGCCATTTTGGGAAGGATCCCGATTTCGGATTTTCCCTTGGCGATTACCAGAGACGGTGATTTATCAGCCATTTTCCCCTCCTCAAAGGGTATGGGACTGGATTAATATATAAATAAATAGTGACCCTGTCAATCAACTTGGCCAACTCGCCAACCCCCCTAAGTCACCGGCCAGGGCGAAAGAAAACTCTCATTCGATTTTAAAAAAGGAATAAAATAGGATATAGAATCAGGTTTCATGAAAAGAGTCTGCAAATGAATTTCCCGGCGCATAATGAAAGGAGGGTACATGTCAGGAATTTATAAAATTTCCGGATTACTGGGACGCATCTTAATCTCTTTTATTTTCCTGCAATCGGGGATTAACAAGATCGGGGGGTACAAGGCTACCCTGGGCTATATGGAATCGAAGGGAGTGCCGGGGATGCTGCTGCCCTTGGTGATCTTCCTGGAGATTGCCGGCGCCATCGCGATCATCGTAGGCTGGCAGACCCGTTTATTCGCTTTTGCCCTGGCAGGCTTTTGCATCCTGTCGGCCTTGCTTTTTCATATGGACTTCTCCAACCAGGTTCAAACCATCCTGTTCATGAAGAACCTCGCTATTGCGGGAGGGTTCCTAGTGCTCTTTGCTCATGGAGCAGGAGATTTAAGCTTGGGCAAGAAGGGATGAAAGATGCAAACCAAAATGCCCGTTCTATTCATCGGCCACGGCTCGCCCTTGAACATCATCCTGGACAATGACTTTACGCGAAGCCTCAGTGAGCTGGGAAGACGACTGCCGCGGCCTAAAGCCGTCCTGGTTATCTCCGCCCACTGGCTTGCCGATGGAACGTATGTGGGTTGCATGGGCAGGCCGAAAACCATTCATGACTTTTACGGATTTCCTCGTGAGCTATATAGAATGGCCTACTCGAGCCCGGGCTCACCCGACGAGGCGAGGTTTGTGACCCAGCTTGTCCGGAAGGTTCCCGTCAAGTGCAGTTTGGAATGGGGGCTGGACCACGGCGCCTGGGCGATCCTAAAACACCTCTATCCCCAGGCCGATATCCCGGTCTTCGAAATGAGCTTGGACTATACCTTCAACGACTGGCGCCCGAAACCGATCCAGTACCATTACGATCTGGCCAAAGAACTGGCCGACCTCCGGAACCGGGGCGTTCTGATCATCGGAAGTGGCAACATCGTCCACAATCTCGGACTACTGGATTTTTCGAACATCGAAGCGGACCCCGTCCCCTGGGCCAGAGAATTCGACGAGCAGGTAAAGGAGCGCCTACTTTCCGGAAACGACCCAGACCTCATCCGGTACGCAAGCCTGGGCCGTTCGTCCTCCCTCGCGGTTCCGACCCTGGACCATTATCTTCCCATGATCTACGCCGTGGCATTACGGGAAAAGAACGACCCCCTTACGTTCACCCATGAGGGATTTCAGTACGCTTCGATCTCGATGAGGTGTTTTCAGATCGGGTAATTCATTCCCTTTGAGGCGATGGTCAGGAAGCTGAAAAAGTGAGCATAAGGGGTTTGGCGGAATAGGCGGATTGTCTTTCATTTCTTGCCCTCCTTTTGCAAATCAATATCGCCGCCGAATAGAATCCAGCAGAGCCGAGCATTTCTTTGATCTTGGGCATGAGGCTTTTCCGAGGAGCGATGTATATCGACATGGCGCGGGCGGGTCAAACCAATGATGGCCTGGGAAATCGCCTTCCCGGGCGGGCATCAAAAACTTTGAAAGGCATTTTCATTTTCGTGATTTTTGGCCGATACGATCATTGAGAAACAGGAAGGAGCAGCGGATGGGGGAAGAGAACGATCTGGAGAGAAGGAAAAACGGTCCGATTCACCGGGGGATCGGGTCCGTTCAAAGGCTTCTGGATTCTTTCCCCATGCGCAAGAATGCGGAGCTGAGCGAATTTGTCCGGGACTCCGAGATTCAGGAAAGAGATCATCCGGCAGACGAGCCGCTGGCAGAGGTGTTTGCCCTGACCCGGAAGCTCCTGTCCAAAACCGCAGGGATTTTGATCTTCAGGCTGCTGAAGGACGACGATTTCCTGGGAAGCGCCCTAGGGAAGGTCCACCCCCAGCTACCCTTCTCCATTCGCCTCGTCCTTTGGAAAAAAAGGTTTATTCAGTTCATGCTGGATCACCGGGAGCGTCTGATTACTTAGATTATCTTCATCCGAAAACCCCCTCTCCCTATCACCCCCACCCTCATCTTCCTCCTCCCCGAAGGTGTGAAAAAATTGGTTTTCAGCCGTCACCCCGGTGAAAACCGGGGTCCAGTAAGTTCGTAAGGCCTCGAAAACACTGGATTCCGGCTTTCGCCGGAATGACGTGGAAAAGAACTAAATCGATTTTTTCACAGCTTCCCCCATCGAGGGAGAGGGAAAGAATAGGGCGGATTTTATCCGGAGGCCGGATTTTCCAACTCGTTTTCCCGCCGCCGCTCCGTCTCTTCCAACTGCAGGGACAGGGTTTCCCATTCCGCCGTGAGGGCTTCCATCCTTTTTTTCAGATCTCCATGGGACTTGACCAGGTCGGCGATGTTTTCTCCTTTCTTGTAAACTTCAGGGTCGGCCAGCTTCGTCTCCAGGTCCTGCATGTCCATGGACGCCT
>JAPLIW010000317.1 GCA_026388915.1 Deltaproteobacteria bacterium | reverse complement strand
TCCCAGGGCGGTACCGTAGCTCAGCCCGACCCGATAGGGATCGACCTTGCTCAGGTCGAGGTTCGCATCTTCGATCGCTTTTTGGGTGGAAACGATTGCAAACTGAGTGCCACGGGATAAACGGCGGGCGCTTTTGGGGCTGATGAAGTCGGTGGCCTGAAAATCGTTTACTTCGGCGGCGTACCTGCAGGAATAAGAAGAAGCATCAAAATGGGTGACCGGCCCGACTCCCGACCTTCCGAAAACCAAAGACCTCCAGAAGGCTTCCCTTCCGGTGCCGATGGGAGAGACAACTCCAACCCCGGTGACAGCTACACGCATATTCACTGCGTTTTCATCCTCAGGTGCTTCTCTGAGCTAGAGATGGGGGCTTCACAGGGATGAGCTGGATTGGTCCGCGGATTTCCATTGGTGGCCTTTACACCTGCGGACCTGATATGAATATAATCCTTTGTCAATCGTATGAATGCTTTCCCTAGGATAACCGCTGAAAGCTCTAATCCCCGATAGCTCTTTATACCTAAATATACGGAAAAAATCAAGAAAAATTATTTTTATTTTTTTCACCCCTTTTATGCCTTTTAGCCATCCCTTGAATTTTAATTCTTTTTACACTCATGTAGGCAAATGTCCATTTTTGAACTTAACGCTTACATGATAATTCACACTTTTGACGGATTGACAAATTTTCCCGGAATTCCTGGGAGGAGAATCAAAATCGGGGTATCCGGAGATTGGCTAGCGGAAAAAAGGGAATAAATTCTCAATACCCGTTTCCGTGGAAGGTATTCACCCCCACGACTTTCCCCACGGGCTTATAAAGCTTGGGGGAAGTCCAGGGCCTTCCCAGAATCCCGTCCTGGATGGCCCAGCTTCTGCCCCGGGCGGATTTTTCCGCCCCTTTCCTCCGAAAAGGAGTTGAATGATCTAGCCTTTCGAACAGATTTCCGCCGGGTAGGAATTCTCGGTCGATTTCCTCCATCATTTTCCGTCCCTCCAGATATCCGAATCCATATCTTTCATACTGGATGGCGTTGTGATAGAAAAGCGCCTCGCAGGAGATGATGGAGGTGCCCAAACGGGAGGCAAACCGTTCCAGAAGGCGCAGCATCTCCCGGAGCAAATGGAGGCCGGGACGAACCTGCCCGGGGGCCAAGCCTGCTTTCATGGCCCTCTCCTCCTCGGCGATGTTTCGCAGGGTGGTTCCGAAAAGGGTATCTTTTCCCTGGGCATCCCGGTCGATGTTGAATCGCTCTCCCCGGGGATCATTGATCACCACGAAGGAAAGCTCCAGGTTGTCCATGAAAGGCGTGTCGGAGAGCTGGAGGAAAAAGACCGAGTCCTGGTCTTCGGCCTTCTCCTTCACATCGACGGAAACGAACCCATGGGACTCGGGAGTGTGAAACTGAACGGCTTTTTCACCCCGCCGGTTCAAGAGGGTGGTCCGGTCGATTTCCAGGGAGGAAAAGAGGGAAGGTGGAATCAGGGCCCGGTAGACCTTCGTCCGCTCTTCGGGCGGGAGGTGGTTGAGTTCGTAAATGGAGCGGTTCTTCATCCCCTGGGCCGCAGAATAAGAATCAGAGTCCGCGAAGGAAACGCAAAATCGCCTGGCTCAACCCCCGGGGGTTCTCCAGCATGACCAGATGGCCCGCTCCGTCGATGACCTCCATGGTAGACGCCGAAATTTTTTGCTTCAGGAATTCCGAGTACTTGACCGGAGTCAGGCGGTCTTCTCTTCCGCAGGCGATCAAGGCGGGCAGGCGGATCTTCTCCAGCTCGCCGATGATATCAAATTGATCACAGGACACGAAATCGTTATAACGGGCCAGGGATCCGGTCTTGCCCCACTCCTTCTCTCCTTCGGCAATGATTTCCGGGGAAGCTTTTTCCGCGAACCCCCAGGGATGGAACTGCGGCGGAATCTCCCCAAAGGCCATCTTGCGCATCAACTCCAGGGCTTCGGGGAGAACCCTTAGCCTGGCTCCGGTCCCGATCAGCAAAAGGGCCTTCAGCTTCGGGGCGTATCGAAGGGCCATATCCTGAACCACCGCCCCCCGAAAGAATGTCCTCCCAGGACGACATTTTTCAAGCCCAGGGCTTCCAGGAAATCCTTCACCCATTCTGCCGATTCCGCCACGCCCTTCAATCCTTCCCCCGGCGAAAGGCCGTGTCCCGGCAGGTCTATGGCCAGAGACCGGTATTCCCCTTCCAGCTCCTTTAGGACTTTCTGCCAAAGGCCGGCATTCCCGCCGCTCCCGTGGATGAAGACGACCGGCCAATCTCTGGACAGGTTCTTTCCCTTCCCCTCCAGGTAGTGAATTTTCGTTCCTCTGATCGTCACTTCCGCCATTGGCTCACCTCGAGCGATTTTTTGCATCTGGGCTTTGGCAAATTTTCTGAACCCTACCACAGGCCTCAACACTTTTCAAGCAATAACCCGGAGGGCAAATCAGCATCCTTTCGCCTTCTTCACCCCGGAGATTTGACAAAGCCGGTGGGCCGGGTTATACCATCCCTGGTCTCCTAACGGGGCGATTTGCGGAAAAATTAATGCGCGATCAGAGAGTCTTGCCTCAGGAGAGGGGTGAACGACCATGGAGTCTTTCAGGGATTTGGCCATCCGAGTCGCCCAGAAAGCCGGCGGCATTCTGCAAAAACGGCTCGGCCGGATTAAACGGATCGACTATAAAGGAGCGGTGAATCTGGTCACGGAAATGGATTTTCGATCGGAAAAAA
>JAPLIW010000521.1 GCA_026388915.1 Deltaproteobacteria bacterium | reverse complement strand
AAGACCCGCACCCTGCCCATCGCGGTCAACAACTTACTTTCCTACGAGGAGATCAACTGGGGAGGGCTCACCGCGGCGGCCACCATCATCACCCTGCCGGTGCTGGTCCTGTCCCTGTTCATCCAGAAACACATCGTCCGCGGCCTGACCTTCGGCGCCCTCAAGGGTTAGCGGCGCGGCCATGAGTCATTGACTGGCGCCTCCCTTGGACTGGGCCGTGAAGACCTGCCGGAGGGTGGTGCATGGGGAGGGGAAACCAGTACCCCTGAATGCGGAATACGGAATGCGAAATGATAAAGAACGAGAAGAGCAGAAAAATTTAATTGAGGATTGCGGAATAAAGAATGGGGCAAAGAATTTGATTGTTTACAAATTCGAGCGGTGATTTTAAAATATGATTAGTCAAAGGAGGTGAGACTATGGGGAAGCTCCAAACCCCCCTTTCAATTCGATGAGGGCTTCGGGGAAGCCCACAGGGGCCTAGGTTAGGTCTCACGCAGAAGAGAGGGAAGAGGGAATGGAGGCATACCCCATGATCCTTGGAAGATCCTTCCTTTAAGACCCCCTTCCGCCCCTCTTTTTTCCTTCGATTATTCTATCCGAACCAGGTGACTCAAAATTATCCGGCTGTGGAGCATCATGCGGCCGGAGAAGAGAACGAAGGAGAGTCTCGGCAATAGCTCTTGACGCCCTAGGTTTCTTCCATGAAAGACAACATCATTTATTTTGATAACGCGGCGACTTCCTATCCCAAGCCCGAAGAAGTTATTCAGGCCATGGTCCATTTTTCTCGGATGATCGGAGCCAGCCCGGGACGCTCCGGGCACCGGCTTGCCATCGAGGCCGGCCGGATCGTCTTTGAGGCCCGGGAGAGGATTTCCCATCTCTTCGGGGGGAAAGACTCCTCCCGGGTGGTCTTTGGATTGAACGCCACCGAGGGGATCAACCAGGGGTTAAAGGGGCTGCTCCGGCCCGGGGATCACGTGGTCACTTCGTCCATGGAACACAATTCCGTCATGCGCCCGCTGAGGGCCATGATGAAAGAGGGGTTGGAGGTCACTATTCTCCCTTGCTCCCCGGAAGGGTTCCTGGACCCCCAGGGGGTGAAGAAAGCCCTCCGGAAGAACACGAAGATGGTTGTACTCAACCATGCGTCCAACGTTGTGGGGACCCTTCAGCCCCTGACCGAGGTCGGAGAAATCTGCCGCCGGCAGGGGGTTCTCTTCTTTGTGGATGCCGCCCAGTCTGCGGGAGTCATTCCCATCGACCTGGAGCGGGAGAAAATCGATCTTCTGGCCTTTACCGGCCACAAGGCCCTCTTCGGACCCCAGGGGACAGGGGGGCTGGTCCTGGGGGAAAGAGTGGATGAGAAGGAATTGACCCCCGTGAAGCAGGGGGGAACTGGAAGCCGTTCGGAATTGGAGGAACAGCCGGATTTTCTCCCCGATCTTTGCGAGAGCGGCACCCCCAACGCAGTGGGAATCGCCGGGCTCCTGGCGGGGCTGGATTTTGTGCTGCGGGAAGGGGTGGAGAAGATCCGGGTCCATGAGATGAGGCTTGCCCAAAAACTCCTGCAGGGCCTGCAGGCGATTCCTGGGGTCTTTCTGTACGGTCCCCGGGACGCCCGGAAACAGCTGAGCACGGTTTCTTTCAATATCCAGGGAATCGAGCCCTCGGAAGTGGGCCTGAAGCTGGATGAGGAGTTTGGAATTCTCTGCCGGGTGGGACTTCACTGCTCTCCGGCCTCCCACCGGACCATCGGGACTTTCCCGCAGGGAACCGTGCGGTTTGGCCTGAGTTACTTGAATCGGGAA
>JAPLIW010000643.1 GCA_026388915.1 Deltaproteobacteria bacterium | reverse complement strand
TTCACCACCGTGGTGCGCGAGGCGGGCGACCTCTCCGCGGGCGTCTTCGACGCGGCGGGAAACATGATCGCCCAGGCGGTGACCGGAACGCCCGGCCATATCAACTGCATGGCCACGTCCGTCCGCCATTTTCTGCGCGAGTATCCCCTGGCCGGCCTGCAGCCGGGAGACACCCTGGTCACCAACGACCCCTGGCTGGCTTCCGGCCACCACCATGATTTCACCATCGTGACTCCCGTCTTCCACCGGGGGAAGGCGATCGGGCTCTTCGCCAACACCTGCCACGTCATGGACATCGGCGGCCGCGTATTCGGCGCCGACGCCCCTTCCATCTACGAGGAGGGGTTGGCCATCCCGATCATGAAACTGGTGGACCGGGGACGGCTGAATGAAGACCTCATCCGGATCATCCGGGCCAACGTCCGGGTTCCCCAAACGGTCCTGGGGGATGTCTATGCCATGATTTCGGCCAACGAGGTGGGCGGCAAAAAACTGTTGGAGATGATGGAGGACCACAGCCTTTCCGACCTGGAGGGACTGTCGGCGGCCATCATCGAGCGCAGTGAACAATCCATGCGCGAGGCCATCCAGGCCATTCCCGACGGAACCTACCGCCACCAGATCGACATGGACGGTTTTGACGAGCCCATCGTGGTCAAACTGGCCATCACCATCGCCGGGGACCGGATGACCGCCGACTACACCGGGACTTCGCCCCAGTCGGGCCGGGGAATCAACGTGGTCTACAGTTACTGCCACGCCTACACCACCTACCCCATCAAGTGCTCGGTGAGCCCGGAAGTTCCGAACAACGAGGGGAGCTTCCGTCCCATAACCGTCATCGCGCCGGAGGGCTCCATCCTGAACTGTCTTCGTCCCGCCCCGGTGGGAGCGCGCCACATCCTGGGCCATTTCCTTTCCGCGGCGGTCTTCGGGGCGCTCAGCCGCGTGATCCCCGACCGGGTCGTTGCCGAAGGCTCTCAGGGCCTCTGGAACACTCAGTTCGACGGCATCGATGAGCGCGGCGAGCCTTTCTGCTATGTTTTCTTCTCCGCCGGGGGAACCGGAGCCCGCCCCACCAAGGACGGCCTCTCGGCCACCGCCTTTCCCAGCGGCATCCATGGAGTCCCCGTGGAATTAGTGGAAAATGTATCTCCCCTGTTTATCGAATGCCGCGAGCTCATCCCGGACAGCGGCGGGCCGGGGAAATTCCGCGGGGGTTTGGGGCAGCGAATGGTCCTTAAAGTACGCGGGGGACATCCGTCCCAGCACTCCCCCATGTACGACCGCATCCGCTTCGCCGCCAAGGGATTTGCCGGCGGGCTCGACGGGGCCAAGGGCCGTATCTACCTCGACGACGGGACCGTGCCCCATTCCAAGACCAAGTATATCCTCAAGCCCGGCCAGCGGGTCACGCTCGAGCTTCCCGGGGGCGGGGGGTTCTACCGGCCGGAGGAACGCGATCCCGCCCAGGTGCGCGCAGACGTCATCGACGGGCTCATCAGTCTTGCCCGGGCAAGGGAGGTTTACCGGACGGCCCTTGACCCGGCGACCCTGGAAATCGATGCCCAGGCGACGGAAAAGCTGCGTTCTGGAGGGCCGTAGGGGCATCCCGCGTTTCGCGGGACATCGTTCCCCTACAAGTACACCCGGGTTCTCGCGCAGTGACCCTTTCTCCATGCAAGGCCGGCGAAAATGTTTGGGCGTTTATTGCGCAACGGCTGCCAACATGTTGGTAAGAAAGAAATATCTGGGTCATCGACGCCGGTGTAGGGGCGGTTCGCGAACCGCCCCTACGGATGTTGGCCGCAAGGTCCCTTTTCTCGCGCCGAGTCGTGGAACCTGCTTCGTCCGTTACAAATTGAATTGTGCTCAAAGAGGAGAAAATGCCGAGTCAGCTGTTATCCGATCGAATCCTGGAAATAGGGTTCTCGAAAATAAGAGAAGTCATGGGTAAGGTGGAAGCGGCCAAGCGCAAGGGGATTGCGGTTACCGATCTCTCCATCGGCCGGCCCGATTTCGACACCCCCGGGCATATTAAGGAAGCAGCCGCAAAAGCCCTCGCGGAAGGAAAGGTGCACTACACCGCAAGCGCCGGTACCTTGGAACTCAGGGAGGCCCTCTGTCACCGTTTTCAGGAAGACTATCAATTGAAGATCGATCCGGCGGAGATCCTGGTCACCACCGGGGCTGCGGAAGCGATTTTTATCGGGCTCATGAGCGTCCTGAACCCCGGGGATGAGGTTCTGGTCCCCGAGCCCATGTATGTTTACTACCCCGGCTATGCTTCTTTTGGGGGGGCGAAGTGCGTTCCCATTCCGCTCCAAGAAGAAAATCAGTTCCTGCTGAAGGCGGATTACCTGGAGAAGTTTATTACCGAGAAAACCAAAGTATTGATTCTCAATTCCCCCCATAACCCGACCGGGCAGGTTTTTCTGCAGGAGGACCTGGAACCCATCGCCCGTTTGGCCCGGCGGCATAACATCCTGGTGGTGTCGGACGACATTTACAACGGCATGCTCTACGACGGGGTCGAACACTTTCCCATAGCTAAGGCGCCGGGCATGAAGGAGAGAACCCTCATCATCGGCAGTTTCTCCAAAACCTATGCCATGGACGGCTGGCGGATCGGCTATCTCATCGCCCCCGGGGAAGTGATTACCCAGGCATTGAAATTACACCAGCATATCGTCAGCTGCCCGAATACCTTCGTCCAGGTGGGGGCCCAGGCGGCTCTGACCGCCCCCCAGGACTGCGTCCGGCAAATGGCGGCCGAATTCGACCGGCGGCGGAAGGCTCTGATGGCCCGGCTTGACGGAATCGGATTACCCTATGTCCGACCTCGGGGCGCCTTCTACGTCTTTCCCTCGATAAAAAAATTCGGTCTCACCTCCGCCCGATTCGCGGACTTCCTGCTGGAAAAAGCCCGGACCGCCGTCGTGCCGGGAGACGCCTTCGGACCCCAGGGGGAGGGCTATGTTCGAATCTCCTACTGCGCGCCCGTGGAAGAGATCGAAAAAGGAATGGACCGGGTCCGCTCGGCTCTAGCTCAGCTTTAAACCCTACCCCCGACACCCTACACCCTACCCCCTGTTTGCCGCTCCCTGCCCCTGTATTTCTAACTCGAAACCCGAAACCCGGAACCCGAAACTTTTTTAGTGGGGTTGGCACGCCCCGTACAGATGGCACATGGCGAAGTGCTCGGGTTCCACTTCCGCCCAGAGCGGCTCCATCCGGGAGCAGACCTCCATGGACTTGAAGCAGCGGGGGTGGAAGCGGCAGCCGGAGGGGGGATTGACCGGGCTGGGGACGTCTCCCTTCAGGATAATTCGCTTTTTCTTCTTGTCCGGGTCCAATACCGGCACGGCGGACATGAGCGCCTGGGTGTAAGGATGGAGGGGCTTGGTCAAAAGCTTCTTTTGGGTGGTCAGTTCGATGACCTTGCCCAGGTACATGACCGCGATGCGGTCGCTCACGTGGTTCACCACCGAGAGGTCGTGGGCGATCAGGATGTAGGACAGCTGGAACTCCTTCTTCAGGTCCCCCAGCAGGTTGATCACCTGGGCCTGGATGGAAACATCCAGGGCGCTCACCGGCTCGTCGCAGATGATCAGCTTGGGCTGCAGGATCAGGGCCCGGGCGATGCCGATGCGCTGGCGCTGGCCGCCGGAGAACTCGTGGGGGAAGCATCTCATCTTTTCCCGGTGGATGCCGACCTTGTCCAGCATTTCCGCCACCCTCTCCGGCACCTCGTCGCTCCCGGCCAGCCCGTGGGTCTTCAGCGCGTCTCCGACGATGTGCTCCACGGTCAGGCGCGGATTCAGGGACGAGTAGGGGTCCTGGAAGATGATCTGCATCCGGGCCCGGAGCTTCTTGAATTCCCCCGGTTTCAGGTTGGTGATGTCCTGGCCTTCAAAGAAAATCTTTCCCGCCGTGGGCTTGATCAGGCGGAGAATCGTTCTTCCCAGGGTTGATTTCCCGCATCCCGATTCACCGACCAGACCCAGGATCTCTCCTCTCCGCAGTTCAAAACTCACCCCGTCCACCGCGTAGACCCGTTCTCTCGGCCCGAAGAGCTTGGTCCGCTCGAGCAGGAAATGCTTCTTCAGGCCCTGAACGCTCAGGAGGGATCCGTCGTTCATGCTCCCCTCCCGGCGGCCCGTCCGCAGGCCACCCAGTGTCCGGGTTCCATTTCGATCAGCTCCGGGCCCCGCAGCTGACAGCTTTCCTCGGCCTCCGCGCACCGGGGATGGAAATCGCACCCCGGGGGGAGGTTGTAGAGATTGGGGACCGCGCCGGGAATCTCCTGCAGCCGGGCCTGGTCCACACCCAGATGGGGGACGGAGGCCAGCAGCTGCCGGGTGTAAGGGTGCATGGGCTTATGAAAGATGGAATGCACGTCTGCCGACTCCACGATCTTTCCGCAGTACATGACGATCACCCGGTTGGCCACCTCGGCGATGACCCCCAGGTTGTGGGTGATCATCAGGATGCTCATGTTGATTTTCTTCTGCAGGGCGAGCATCAGCTCCAGGATCTGCGCCTGCACGGTTACATCCAGGGCCGTGGTGGGCTCGTCGGCGATGAGGAGCGCCGGGTTACAGGAAAGAGCCATGGCGATCATGACCCGCTGCCGCATGCCCCCGCTGAGCTGGTGGGGATACTCGTCGACCCTCCTGAGCGGGTCGGGGATTCCCACCAGCTCGAGCATCTCCACCGCCTTTTCCTCGGCCCGACGGGAATCCAACCCCTGGTGCAGAAAGATGGCTTCTTTGATTTGGTTGCCTATGGTGAAGACCGGGTTGAGGGAGGTCATGGGCTCCTGGAAGATCATGGAGATTCGGTTCCCCCGCACTTTCCGGATCTGGGCACTGTCGAGCCGCAGCAGATCGCTCCCGTCGAACTCGGCGGTTCCTCCCACGAGTTCTCCCGGCGGCATGGGGATGAGCTGAAGAAGGGCCATGGCGGTGACGCTCTTTCCGCAGCCCGATTCCCCCACGACCCCGAGGGTTTCCCCTTGATCGATATGAAAACTGACTCCGTCCACGGCCCGAACCGTTCCGGCCAGGATGTGGAAATGAATCTTCAGATCCTCAATGGTCAGCAGCCGTTCCATGTCAGACCTGTTCCCTCGACCTCGGCTCCAGGGCATCGCGGAGCCAGTCGGCGACGATGTTGATGCAGGCCACCAGCAGCATCAGGGCCAGGCCGGGGAAAATGGAGGCCCACCAGCTCCCGGAAAAGAGGACCTGGTAACCCCGGGCGATGGCCAGCCCGATGGAAGGAGTGGTCACCGGAACGCCAACCCCCAGGAAGCTCAGGGTCGCCTCCAGCATGATCACCCGGGGCACCTGAACGGCGCACAGGATGAGAACGGGGGTGATGGCGTTGATCAGGAGATACTTGGTCATGATGGTCCAGGCGCCGAAGCCCAGGGCGTAGGCGGACTCTACATACTCCTTCTCCCGGATCGACAGGACCGTCCCGCGAACGGTGCGGGCGTATTCCGCCCACCCGGTGATGGCCAGGACGACGATCATTTTCCAGAGCCCCTGCCCGAACAACACCATGAAACACAGGGCCACCATGATCAGGGGCAGGGAAAGCTGCACATCCACGGCCCGCATGATGAAGCTCTCCCAGAACCCCCGGGAATAGCCGGCGGTCAGCCCCAAAAACAGGCCGATTACCATAGAGATTCCCACAGCGATAAATCCGATGAGAAGAGAAACCCGGAGGCCGAAAATGATGTTCGACAGGACATCCCGGCCCAAGCGGTCGGTGCCCAGGTAGTAGGGGCTCATACCCCGCTCCTCCCAGATGGGGGGGCTGAGGCGCGCCCGCAGGGCCTGCTCCAGCGGGTCCACGGGGGCGACCCAGTCGGCAAAAACGGCGCAGATCACCAGTAGGACCAGCATCCCCAGGGCCACGAGGACGAGGCGGTTGCTCAGAAAAGAATGGAGGAGTTGCCGCTCGGCGGGAATATACTCGAAGCCCCAAAACCGCGCTTTGGGCGGGCTGTAAGGCTCCTCGGAGAGGGGATGCAAGATGGTTTGGGATCCCGTTTCAGCGCTCATTTTTCGTGCCGTATGCGCGGGTCCAGCCACACATAAATGATGTCCACCGCGAGGTTCACGGTCAAGAATATGCTCGCGGTCACGAGGGTCCAGGCGATGATAACCGGAAAATCCATCACCCCGATCGCTTCCAGGAACAGCCGGCCCATGCCGGGCCAGGCGAATACTTTTTCGGTGACGATGGCCCCGGCCAGGAGGGAGCCCATCTGAATGCCCGCGATGGTGACGAAGGGGATGAGGGTATTTTTCAGGGCATGCTTGTAAATCACCTTTTTCTCGCTCACCCCCTTGGAACGGGCGGTGCGGATAAAGTCCATGGTCAAGACGTCCAGCATGCCGGCGCGAATCAGGCGGATGAAAAGAGCCAGACGGTATAGAGCCAGAGAGCCGGCGGGGAGAATCAAATGCACCCAGGTTCCCCTCCCGGACGACGGCAGCCACTGCAGTTCCACGCAGAATATGAGGATGAAGGCGATTCCGATCCAGAATGGAGGAGCGGATATTCCGACGAGGGACCCCAGGAGGGCCGCCCGATCCACGGCCGAACCTCTCCGGGATGCGGCGAGAACCCCGATGGGAATGGCCAGGAGGAGACTGATGACGATGGTGGCCACCACCAGTTCCAGCGAAGCCGGCAGCCTTTCCAGCACCAGCTTGAGCGCCGGCTGGCCATGGTGGTAGCTGACTCCCAGATTTCCCTGGGCGGCGTTCCTGAGGAAAAGGCCGTACTGCACGACGAGCGGCTGGTCCAGACCCAGGGACCGGCGCATCTCTTCGATATCCGAGGGCGGAGCATCCTGCGGCATGAGGAGGGCGATGGGGTCGCCGGAAATGTGCAAGACAACGAACACGATCCCGGAAACCACAATAAAGACTAAGATGGCCTGGTAGAGGCGCCGCAGCAGATAGATTCCCATAAATCCCGGCCCAAACAAAACAGTAGGGGCAATTCATAAATTGCCCCTACGCGTGGATACCCTCCCGAATTATGAAAAAGGTCTGTAGGGGCGACCCGGCGGGTCGCCCCTACAAGGAAAGAAGACCTAATTCGCGCTCTTCAATTCATGAGCAAAGAGTCTCTCGTCCACCCGGGATTTCCCGTCTTTGATCCGGCGGGTGAAACCGAACACGTTTTCCTGATAATAAAGCGGAATCAGGTAATAGGTGGCGTAAATCTTTTCGGCGATCTCGTTGCGCAACTTGTCCCTCTTAGCGTCATCCATGATGCTGTTGGCAATGTCCATCTTCTTCTCTAATTCGAGATCCTTGAAACGGCCCCGGTTGATGTGCCCGCCCTGTGCTTTTTTCTCCCGGAAGAAAGCATTGAATGTTCCTTGCCAGGAAATCGTACCCCAACCTGCCAGGAAGAAGGGGGATTCGTACCGGTCCATTTTGGGGAAGAATACGGCCTTGGGGGTGGCGATGACTTTCAGGCGAACCCCGACCTTGGCCAACTGTGCGGCGATGGCCTCGGCAACCTGCTGGTCGTTCACGTACCGGTCGTTGGGCGTGTCGAAGTTGCACTCGAATCCGTTCGGGTAGCCGGCTTCGGCCAGCAGCTTCTTCGCCAGATCCGGGTCGTACTTGGGCCTCTGGATGTTCTTGTTGTATCCGACGGCGTAAGGGCAGGCCAGTTGGGAGGCGGGATAAGCGCTCCCTTCCATGACATATTTGATGATATCATCCGCGTTGATGGCATAGGCAATGGCCTTGCGGACCCGAAAATCCTTGAAGGGATTGGGTTTGCCCGCGGCAATACCGGGTTGGGCGTTGGGAGCCGGGCCTCCCTTGTCCGAATGAATGTCGAACATGACGTAGATGGTCCGCTGGCTGGCAACCCGGCTGACATAGGTATTCTTGTTCTTCTCCACCCGGGGGATATCCGGAATCGAGACCCCCCAGCAGGCGTCGATTTCCCCGCTGATCAGGGCCGCAACCCGGGTGGCATTTTCCGGGATGGGCCGCAGGGTGACTTTTTCAAAATCCAGTTTGGGGCCCCACCATCCCTTGTTGGCCACCAGGGTGACCCGGTCATCCTTCACCCATTCCACAAATTTGTAGGGACCGGTACCGATCATGTTCCGTGTCAGGTAGGAATAGTCCTTCTTGTCCCATTCCTGGGTCCACTTGGGAGGCATTATGCTGACGTTTTCCAGCATGATCAGGGCCTCGGGGGTGGGCGATTTCGTGATCAGACGAACGGTATTCTCATCCACGATTTGGATCTCTTTATAAGGGGGGACCATGTGCTTGTACTGGCTTTTCGGATGGGTCGCGCAGCGCTCCACGGAGAATTTGACCGAAGTGGCGTTCATCGGCTCCCCGTTCTGAAACTTGACCCCTTTGCGCAGCTTGAACTCCCAGGTGTTGTCATCGACCAACTTCCAGCTCTCGGCCAGCTCGGGGACGATCTTCAAGTTGGCGTCGAAGCCGATCAGGTTTTCGTACACATGCCGCTGGACCGTGGTGGTGGTCGTCTCGCTCCGGGCATGAGGATCCAGAGTGGCCGCGTCCCCTTCGAAGCCGATGATCAGGGGTTTCTGGGCCAGTCCGATCTGCGGAATCAGGAGTCCCGCCGCGAAAAAGATGAGGATCAAACCGAGGAATCTATGCTTTTTCATCTTCCCCTCCTTTGTGGATAAAAATACTGGAATGGTGGAAAAAACTGGAATGATGGAAGAATGGAATGCTGGAATATTGGGGAAGAAAGAAAGAAAGAAAGCGTATCCCAACCGCTTTTTTCTCTTTAATCCCATCATTCCACTATTCCAATATTCCATTATTCCCTCTTTTGAAAGGCTTCCCTCACCCGCTCCCTTAACTCCGCCGAGGTCAGATAATCATACCCGGTCATGGCCAGGAACTTGGCGGCTTTCAGCAGGGCGTCCTTTCCCCGGGGGCTCATCGTGGCTTCGGCAAAGATCTTGGAGTGCCCGGGGACTTCGGGGTCCACGATGGCCGCGGAAGGATGAATCGCCGGCAGGTAGAAGCTGAGGTTCCCGATGTCCGAGGAACCCCGGCGGCCGTCATCCGGGTCCACGGAAATCCCCAGGGCTTCCATGTTCGCCCGGGTGGCCTCTTCCAGGGGTGGATTTCTCTTGATCGGGTCGAAAGTCGGCTGGCCCACTTCGATCTTGTGTCCGGCCCCGGTGGCCACGGCGGCGGCTTCAATACACCTTTCAACCTTTTTATAAACCTCGTCCCGGTATTTGCGGTTGGCGGCGCGCACGTAAAATAGCCCGGCGGTATATTGGGGAATGATATTGGGGGCATCGCCCCCATGAGTAATGATTCCGTGAATCCGGGCATCCGGCCGGATTTGCTGCCGCAGCATGCTGATATTGTTGTATGCCGCCACCATGGCGTCCAGGGCATTGACCCCCCGGTCGGGGGAAATGGAAGCATGGGCCGCCTCCCCGAAGAATTCCACCTTGAACTTGACCCTGCCGAACATCTCCTCCCCCGGCCGGTTGAGCCGGCTGGGATGGCACATCATGGCCGCGTCCATCTCCGCAAAAACCCCGGCCTCAGCCAGAAGGATCTTGCCCCCTCCCCCCTCTTCCGCCGGGGTTCCGACCAGTGCGAGGGTCCCCTGGACTTCCCCCAGGTTCCGGCCGAGGGCCAGGGCCGCGCCCACGCTCGCCGCGGCAATCAGGTTATGGCCGCACCCATGGCCCACGCCCGGCAGGGCGTCATATTCCGCCAGGAAAGCCACGCAGGGACGGCCCTTGAGCCGGATGGCGGGGCGGGCCAGGAAGGCCGTCTGGACGCCCCCCGTGCCTCTCTCCGATTTGAACCCGTGCTCCTCCATGAACCGGCTTAAAAATTCGCAGGCCTTGAATTCCTGGTAGCCGATTTCCGGGTTGTTGTACAGATACTCGCTGACCTTGAATAAATCACCGGCCAGCGCATCGACCTCCGCACCTATACGTGATTTTACAGGGTCCATTTCTCGCTCTGGGGACGAAGAATTCCCGCGATACTGAAGTGGAAAATCGGGGGCAAATAAATTTCAGTATATTTGAGGGAGGTGGGAAGTCAAGGGTTTTGTCGGCCGGCTCGCGGGGCGTTCTTGACTTGGGCCCGAAATTTGCATATGATTTAAGAAAATCCGAGCATTCGTTTCTCTTATCTTTCACCTCCTGCCGCGAATCGGGGGCAAGTTTCATTTGGAGCCATCTTCGCAGCCGATCCGGAATCAGTACGAGGCGATCATCATCAAGGATATCTTCTAATGTACCTCGACTTCTATGGTTTCCGGGAAAAGCCCTTCAGCCTGACGCCCGACCCCCGCTTCGTTTTCTTGAGCAAGAACCACCGCGAGGCCTTTGCTCATCTCCTGTACGGCATAAACAACCGCGCGGGGTTCATCGCCCTTACCGGGGAGGTGGGTTCGGGGAAAACCACGCTTCTCCGCGCCTTGCTCAGCCAACTCGACGCGGACCATCACCGCACGGCCCTGATCTTCAACCCCAGTCCATCGCCCCGCAGGCTCCTATGGCACATAAATCGGGAATTCGGGGTTTCAACCTCCACGACTGCCGGTTCGGGACCCCTGGACGCTCTCAACCAGTTCCTCCTCCGGGAGAGCGCCGGAGGCCGCACCGTGGTCCTGGTCATTGACGAGGCGCAAAACTTGGGAGCCCAGGCCCTGGAGCAGGTCCGGCTGATTTCGAACTTGGAGACCGACAAGGAAAAGCTGATTCAAATAATCCTGGCGGGGCAGCCCGAATTCGGGCAGATGCTCGAGAAGAAAGAATTACGGCAGCTCAGCCAGAGGATCACCGTGCGCAACCACCTGCAGCCCATGGACTTCCAGGACACGGTGGAATACATCAACCACCGCCTCGAGGTGGCCGGGGGAAAGGGCACAGTTCATTTTACCCCCGGAGCGGTGAAGAAAATCTATCGCTATTCCCGGGGGCTCCCGCGGCTCATCAATGCGGCCTGCGACCGCGTCCTTCTGGCCGGGTACACGAAAGACACGACCCGGATCACCTACCGGATTGCGGCCGCGGCAATTCGAGACCTGAAAAAAGGAAGATCCTCCGGGCCCTCCCAAACCCGCCGGTTTCTGATTCCCACCCTCGCCCTGCCGGTGCTGGTCCTGGCGGCGGTCTTTTTCTTCGCGGGGCATGATCGGAAGGGCTCCCTGAGCCCTTCGGAGCCGGTGGGGGCCACGATGCAAGAGGCAAGAAAATACTCCATCACGTCCCCGGTAGACCTCTCCCGGACGATGGCAGTTGAGCCCGGAAATATTTCCGAATCGGAAAGCGCCCGCAGGGCCTTCAATGCCCTGGCCGGCTTCTGGAAGGCTCAACCCGTCCCGGAAAGCGTGCCCTGGGACCCAGGCAACGGAATGGAGCGGGCGGCTCGGGAACGGGAACTCCGGGTACACCGGTTTTCCGGAAACCTGGGCGCCCTGCTTCGAATGGATTCTCCGGCAGCCCTCGAAATGACCCTCCCGGGCGTACCGGGGAAACGCTTCATCTCCCTGGTGGGCAGAGAGATTGGAAAGATTCTGGTCGATCCCCCCATCGCCGGGAAGAAGATCCTGGCCTTCGACGAGCTGGAAAAGCACTGGTCCGGCCAGGCTTTCCTTCTCTGGAAAGATCCCCTGAACCTTTTGCCGAAAATATCGCTGACGGCGAAAGGAGACCCCGTCAAACAGCTCCAGGGCCTTCTCCAGGAGGTGGGGGTCTATAACCATGCATGGACCGGCGTGTATGACCGCGATACCCGTTCAGCCGTGAAGCAGTTTCAATCATCCAAGGGGGTCGAAGAGGACGGGATCGCGGGAGGGCAAACGCTGATGCTCTTGTATCGGTCCATCGACCGCTTCGGATCGCCGAGACTCTCAGCGGGGGAAAAATGAGCCTCATCCTCGATGCCCTGAAAAAACTGGACCGCGAAAAGCTATCCCGCCGGAAGGGCATGCCCGATCTTGCCGCCGAGGTTCTCCGGCCCGACCCGGCCCAGGCCCCCAAGAGAACCCCCATGTACATTCTCGCTGTCTTTTTGACGGCCCTGGCCACGGCCGGTATTACCTATGCGATAATCGCAAAGCCCGGTTTTCTACCGAAATCGGCGCCTCCCTCACCCGGGATTCCCCCCGCGCCCGGTCCGCAGGTCGCATCCGCCTCTCCGGAGACCGGCGCCCGGGCAAAACCATCGGGCCCCGTTCCGGTCATTCCGCCTGCGCCCGGCCAGAAGGATGTGCCCGCTCCTCCCGGGATCGATTCTCCAGCCAAATCATCGCTCCCGGCGCCCACGACTCCTCCGGCCTTCCGCACGAAGAGGGAAGCCGCCTCCGCAAAAACCGGTGCCCAGTCAAAACCATCCCCCCCTGCCCGGGTCAGCCCTCCCGCGGCAGGAGAGCAAGTTGCGGTCCTGTCTCCCAAGCCCAGCGCGCCGGCAAAGCCATCGTCCGTCTCACCGGCGGATTCCCCTGAGCCCAGGCGGCAGGCCGCTCTTTCTCCCCCTTCCCGTGAACCGACCCGCGGCCTCCAGAGCGGAGCAAAGCCGGGGGCATCGAAAATCCCGGTCAAGAGCGACAGCAGGCCCCCCGCACTCTCCCCCGGTGACAAAGAGGAGACCCCCAAGGGGATCTCCCGGGAAGCAAGAGTGCCTCCGGGAACTGGTCTGAAACCCGGAGAACAGGTCTCCGGCAATGCCGCCGCCAATCCGCCGCCGCTGAGAATTTCGGGGATCGTCTGGAATGAAGAGCCCTCCAAACGCCGCGCCGTGGTCAACGGGTCTTTTGCCACCGAGGGGTCGGTCATCGAGGGGGTGAAGGTCGTGGAGATCTTTCCCACCAAGGTCCGCTTCCTGCACCAGGGCCGGTATTTTGAAATATCCGTCTTTTAGCCGCCCTTGCCCCCGGGTCACAACGCAAGCATCCCGGAAATGTTAAATTCTAATCGTCCCCCGGCAGAGCCGGGGCTTTACCTTAAGGAAATTACCCGTGTATTTTTTTCAGCAGCCAGGCCATCCTCTGCCCGAGGGTTTTCGCGAGCTGCATGCCCTCTTCATCTTTTTCCACTTCTCCCCTCTCCCGCCCAACCCCGATCACCCGTCCGACGATGACCATCTCTCCGCTGAGAAAAAAATGGTTGATCGTGTCGAGCGTGTGAACCGCGCCTGACCGTCGCACGGCAGCCACCGCGGCGCCGACCTTCTTCTTGAACATCCTGCCGTTGGCCCGGGCCACATAACCGGTGCGGTCGATGAGCGCCTTCATCTCGGCCGTGACGTCATTGAAATAGACGGGCGACCCCAGAATGATCCCATCCGCCCCGAGCATTTTCTCGATGTACTCGTTCGCCGCATCCTTCTTCACGGCGCAGCGTTGATCCTTATTTTTGATGCACTGTGAACAGGCGATGCAGCCCCGGATCTCCTTCTCCGAAAGCTGCACCAGTTCGGTGGCGATGCCTTGTTTTTCAAGTTCTTTGAAAACCTGTTTAATGAGAATGGATGTGTTCCCGTCCTTCCTGGGGCTTCCGTTAAAACCGACAACCTTCATGGGCCTCTCCTCCTCTTCGTTTTCTTCGCCCAATTCCTGGGGTTCACCAAAGATAATCTATTTTATCAGAATGTCAAGCCAGGCATTGTGAATGGGGGCAGATCTTTTGAATTGACAGGCGCAATTCGCCAGGTAGATTTCATATTTTTCTTCAGTAGTGTCCCAACGTTGAGTTGGAAAAGTCTTGTAATGGTGAATAGTCATGACCTCCGGCAGAGCCGGAGGCTTGAAAAACCGTGAACCGCTCAAAGCGGATTGTTAATACATTGCCTACCTAAAGGTGGGACCTATTCAATGAGGTTTAATTGATCGATACGCCGATCCTCTTTTTCTTGGGTCTTGATATATTCACGGATCACGGCTTCATCCTTGCCAACCGTGGAAACAAAGAACCCTCGTGCCCAAAAATGTTGATTGGTAAAATTCTGCCTTCGCCCCATATAAACCCTTGCCATGTGAATCGCACTTTTCCCCTTTATGAAGCCGACTACTTGGGAAACGGAATATTTGGGCGGGATCGAGATCAGCATGTGAACATGATCGGGCCGAAGATGCCCCTCCAGAATTTTACACCCCTTTTGCATTGCCAGGTCCTTTAACAATGTCCCCATCTGCTCTCTCAATTTACAAAACATTACCTTTTTCCGGTACTTGGGTATCCACACAATATGGTACTTGCATTCCCATAGCGTATGGGTTAAACTCTCTACGTCGTCCATTGAAACCCTCCTGTCTGTTGACTTTGAACGGTTCACAGCTGGGAGGGTTTCTTATTTTCCCGGAAATGTCAAACTTTAATAGTCACCCCGGCATAGCCGGGGGTTTACCTAA
>JAPLIW010000927.1 GCA_026388915.1 Deltaproteobacteria bacterium | reverse complement strand
GCGGTCTTCGGGGCTGATCAGAAATTCATAGTCGGGTTTGCAGACCAGGGGGTCGAGGAGGAGGAAGGCCAAATCCTCTTCATCCAGAGCCTGGAACCAGACAAAGGGGGACCCCTTTTTATGCTCCAGAAGGACATACCGTTTCTGGCCGGGAAAACCGATCAATCCCGCCGGGACATAGATCACCTGATCCTCGGCAATCTCGACGGTTCCAAAGCGGCGAGTGGGGATTTTCAAGCCGGGGTCTCACTCCCTTCCATTGATCATCTGATCGAAATCGGCCGGATTCAGCCGCGCGGCCGAGCGGTTTTCCTCTAGAATTTTCTGGTACACTTCCTGCCGGTAGATCGGGGCATGGGTGGGCGCTTCAATTCCCAGGCGGACCTGCTTCCCCCGGATATCCACTACGTGCACTTTGATGTCATCCCCGATGATGATGCATTCACCGATTTTGCGAGTCAGGATCAGCATTTTCACCCTCCCTGGCAAAAATGTCGGGATCGAAGGAGAAGGTTAATTCAAATAGTCGAGCAGCGACATCTGGCTAACGCGAGCCGCGGCGGCCAGGGCCGCCTGATAGATCACCTGTTTGCTGTTTAACTGGATCATGACCTCGGCGATGTCGGCATCTTCTGCCTGGGAAAGCCGATCCTGCAAATCAAGCTGGAGCTGGCCAAGAATGTTTGCCTTGACCTCCGCCCGGTTCTGTCGGCCCCCGATATCGGCAATCTGGTTATTAAGGTAATCTTCCACCGAGGTCAAATTCCCCAGTTGCGTGTTGACTCCATCCAAGTCATTGTCTTCCAGGGCCTTTTTCAGGCTTCCCAGCGTGCTGAAGAGCGTCGAATCCATGAGCACGGTCTGGCCGTTTTTCCCCGCGGTCAGGTTTTCGTCCTTCCCGATCTGCACCTGGAAGTCGTTCGTGTCGCCGTTATACTGCGCCGTTTCAACCCCCCCCACCATGACCTTGGTAAAGGGGGCCGTGGCGGTTTCAAAGCCGGAAAAGATATACCGCCCGGAGAGCTCCGTGTTCCCCAGGGAAATCGCCTGGTCCAGGAGTTCGCCCACTTCCACCGCCGCCGAATCCCGGGTTTGGGCGTTCTGGTTGTCGCTGTTCATCGTGACGGCGATTTCATGGACTCTTGCGACCAAGTCCAGGGTTTGCGAAAGGGCGGACTCGCTCGCGGTGAACCAGGAACCGGCGGTTTTCAGGTTTCGGCCGTACTGGTCCATCTGCCTCGTCGCCGTCTTGAACTGCATGGCTTCCACCGTGGCGATCGGGTCGTCGGACGGCCGGTTCACCTTTTTGCCCGAGGCGATCTTTTCGTTCAGACTATCCAGGTCAGCGGTCAGCCGCTGCAGCCGCTGCTGGATTCCTGCGTAAAGAGAAGCGGTCCCTACTCTCATCTTTCTCTACCTCATATCCAGGAGAGTCTGCATCATCTCGTCCACGACCGAAACGACTTTGGAGGCTGCCTCGTAGGCGTGCTGGACTTTCATCATCTCGGTCAACTCCTCATCCAGGTTCACCCCCGAAATGGAGTCCCGGACTTTGGACAGGCTGTCCAGCATGCTCTGGGTAAAATTCTGATTTTCGTTCGTCTCCTCGGTCAAAATTCCCAATTCCCCGATGAGGCTCTGGTAATAATCGTCCAGGGTCCCGGTT
>JAPLIW010000108.1 GCA_026388915.1 Deltaproteobacteria bacterium | reverse complement strand
ACAGAGGTCACAGCGCAGCAAAGCCGCAACCAAAAATTTTTTTATCAGGACACAGATGAACACAGATAAAAATTTCTAGAATTCGAAATGCCTAAAATGCCTAAAGTTACTAATGAGGCCATAATTATCTGGACAGGAATTCCGTCTTTTCATCATCCTGGATTCCGGCTTCCGCCGGAATGACAACCAAGAACCATGCCTTTCTAATGTCCGTCACTCCGGCGAAAGCCGGAGTCCAGTTCGAGGTTTTCAAAAGGCAACGTCCTCCAATGAATGTTTAAACTATAATGGATTCCTTAGTAAAAACAGGCTTTTTTCGCTCTTGACTCCGAATTCAAAACCTCGAACTTTTTTTTGGATACGGATCAACACGGATAAGGATTTATAAAAAAATGTTAACAAAATTTAAAGATTTTACCCCACATAAGTTTCAATAATTTTTCCTTTAAATCAATCTATCTATCGCCGTTTTTGGCTGGACTGGCTGCATCATCGCGATTTCTATTTCAGCGCTGCCCGGAGGGCGGCCGGGTCCGTCAAAGGGGTTTTACAGGAATACCCCTCGCAGAGATAAGCGGTGGCCTTCTGGCCGATGGATTTCATCCCTTTCACGAAGGGACAGAGGGCGGCGAGTTTTTCCCCCGTGTCGTCTTCCGCCCGGAACAGGAGGATCTTATTGGGATGAAACTTCTGCTGAATCGCGGCGGTCATGGCCCGGCTCGTCTCCCACCCCGGATCGCCCGCCAGGATGATCTCCTGGCCCGGGCCGAGATAAAAATCCAGGAAGTTTAAAAACTGGGTGAAGGCCATGGGCGCTTCGGCCACCGCCGCGGAAAAGGCCTGAACCAGTCGTTCCGTCTTTTCTTCCAGGTCCGATTTCCCGGTCATCCGCGCCAGGCGAAGGAGGTTCAAAGCCGCCACCGAGTTCCCCGAAGGAGTGGCGCCGTCGTAAAGCTCCTTGGGGCGGGCGATGAGCGCTTCGTTGTCCCGGCCCGAGAAAAAGAACCCGCCCTTTTCTCCATCCCCGAAGAATTCGATCATCACCTGGTTGAGGCGGAGGGCTTCTTCCAGGTAGCGGACCTGGAAGGTGGCCTCATACAGTTCAATCAAACCCCACACCAGAAAGGCGTAGTCCTCCAGGAATCCGGAAATGGCCGCTTCCCCTTCCCGGTATCTCCGCAGGAGCCGGCTCTGGGGAGTCCGCAGGCGCTCCAGGATAAAATCCGCAGCCCGGCAGGCGGCATCGGATAACGCCGGGTCCTGGAGGGCCTGGAATCCCTTGGCCAGGGCGGCGATCATCAGGCCGTTCCAGGAAGTGAGGATCTTGTCGTCTTTGAGGGGATGAATCCTCTTCTCCCGGATGTGGAAGAGCTTTTCCCTCCCCCGTTGCAGGATCTCTTCCAACTCCTGGCGATCCATCTTCTCCCTGGCCGCGAAAGTTTCCGCCGGGTGGGAGATGTGGAGCACGCTGGTCCCGTCTTCGAAGTTTCCCTCCGGGCTCACCCCGTAAAACCGGCAGAAGAGGTCTCCTTCTTCCTTCCCCAGATGTCGTCTGATCTCTTCCGGCCTCCAGACGTAAAAAAGGCCTTCCCGGCCCTCGCTGTCCGCGTCTTCGGCCGAGTAAAATCCCCCCCCCGGGCGAGGTCATATCCCGCAGAACGTAGGTGAATATCTCCC
>JAPLIW010000568.1 GCA_026388915.1 Deltaproteobacteria bacterium | reverse complement strand
ATGCGTTTGGGTTGTAAATGAAGAAAAAGAATACTAGAAGAACGGATCGCTTCACAATTTTTTCTAGCTGGCCTCGGAATAAAATCAACCATCCATCTCCTGGCAAAACAAAAATCAAAACCGCCATCCCCATTAAAGTAGAGGAAAAAAGCGGAAAGGGAAAACGGGGAAAGTCCTTTCTCTTTTGAAAAATTCCGGAGAAGGTGTGGGAATAGACCCTATCTTCCCAGGTAGGCGTGCCGGATCGTATCGCTGGCCAACAGATCGCCAGCCGGGCCCTGGAGGGTGGTTCGTCCAGTTTCCAGGACAAACCCGTGGTGGGCCACGCTGAGAGCCATCTCAGCATTTTGCTCCACCAGGAGAAGATTGACGCCGGAACGATTGATCTCGCCGATAATTCTGGAGATCTCCTCGACCATGAGCGGAGACAACCCCAAAGAGGGCTCATCCAGAAGCATGAGGTTGGGCTTGGCCATGAGACCGCGCCCGATGGCCAACATCTGTTGTTCTCCTCCACTCATACTGCCCGCCTGCTGCCGCTGCCGTTCGCCCAGGATCGGAAAGTGGGCGAAGATCTTCTCCAGTTCCTGCGCCAAGAGAGCTGGGGAAACGCTGCGGAGGTAGGCTCCCACGAGGAGGTTTTCGAGGACGGTCATCCGGGGAAAAAGTCGGCGTCCTTCAGGAACCTGAACGATTCCCAAGGACACGATCTCGCGGGGGGTCCTCTTGGAAATGGATTCTCCCCGGTAAAAAATGTCTCCGGAAGCGGGGCGAAGCAACCCAGAGATCGTTTTCAAGGTGGTTGATTTCCCCGCCCCGTTGGCCCCGAGGAGGGCCACAATCGTTCCTTCAGCGACTTGCAGGTTTGCTCCCCGCAAGGCTTGAATCTGGCCAATACGGACCACAAGGTCGCGAATGCTAAGCAGCATAACGTTTCGTTCCCAGATAAGCTTTGATGACTTCCGGATCCTGGCTGACCTGGGCAAAAGTCCCTTCGGCGATTTTTCCGCCGAAATTGAGGACCGCAATCCGGTCACAAAGGTCCATGACGACCCGGATGTTGTGTTCCACGAGCATGATGGTTGTTTTTCCTTCTCGGATTTTGGCGATTCTCCCCATCATCTCGCGGATTTCTTCCACGCTCAACCCCGAAAAAGGTTCATCCAGCAAAAGCATCTTCGGAGACCCGGCAAGGGCCACAGCCATCTCCAAAATGCGTTGATGGCCGAGAGGTAGGTTCCGGGCCACCTCGTCGCGCAGGCGTTCAATTCCCAGAAACTGGAGAAGTTGTAGGGCACGTTCCCGTTGTTCAACTTCGATCCTTTGGGAACGCGGAGTATTGAAAAGGGCTGCCAAAGGATTTACCCGGACGATTCCGTAGGTTCCCAAGAGGACGTTCTCCAGAACCGTAAAGGATTGAAAAAGAGCCATAATCTGAAAGGTTCGAGCCAAGCCCTGGCGGGCAAGGGAATGGGAAGGAGCGCCCGTGATATCCATTCCTCCAAACAGGACCTTGCCTTTGGTTGGAGGAAGGACCCCGGAAATTAGATGAAAGACCGTGGTTTTCCCAGCCCCATTGGGACCGATGAGACCGAATAATTCGCCCGGCCGGATGGCCAGGTCGAGGTCGGACACCGCGGCCAGGCCTCCAAAATAGCGGGTGAGACCCTGGACTTCCAAAATGTGGGGAAGGGTAGGGGCTTCGGCGATCATGGGTTTTTCGCGGCTCCTGTTCGTTTTCGGAATAAGGCCGAGAAATGCCCGCCCAGAGCAATTAGGCCTCCGGGTAGAAAAAGCATCACCGCCGCCAGGAGAATGCCGTAAACCACCGATTGCAGGGGGCCGGCGGCTCGAATGAACTCGGTCAAGACCGTAAGGGCTATACTTCCCACAATGGGGCCAAGGAAATTACCGACTCCTCCCACAATCATATAAAGTTGGATATAAATAGATTGCCAGATAGTGAAGTCCGATGGGGAGATGAAGGCGATGTAGTGGGCATAGACGCCTCCGATCAGCCCTGCGAAAAAAGAGCTAACCCCAAAAGCAAAAAGTTTATAATGAGTGGTTTGGAGGCCTACGCAACGGGACCTTAAATCGTTATCCCGGATGGCCAGCCAGATTCGCCCCACTCGCGATCGTTCAAAGCGGAGGAGCACCACCACCGTGATCAGAAACACAAAGGAGACAAAATAGGCATATGCCATTTTCCCGGGCGGCAGACCGCCCGGCCGGGGAATGCTCACCAGTCCGCTAGGTCCCCCGGCGAATTCCCTCAGACGGGTGGTGATGAGAAAAAAAACTTCGTTAAAGGCGAAGGAGAGGATGACAAAGTAAATCCCGGTGAGACGCAGGGCTGGATAGCCAAGGCCGATGGCCACCCCCCCAGCAAAGAGAGCGCCCAGAGGCATTCCCAACCAGGGACTGATTCCTGCCTTTAACGCCAGGAGGGCCGACGCGTACGCCCCCAACCCCATGAAGGCCGCATGGCCGCAGGAGAGCAGGCCCACATTCCAGAGGACCCGCAGGCTCACGGCCAAACAGATGTTCAGGCAGGTTATGATGTACACATGGAGCCAGTAAGGATCCTGGATCAGGTAGGGAAGAATGGCCAGCGCAACGATAAAGATTAAGAATTCGTTTCTTTTCATCTCACATTCGATAGGGCAGAAGCCCCGAGGGGCGAATCAACAAAATCACCATGAGGATGATAAAACTGAAGATGCTGGCGATCGTGGTGTCAAATATGCTTCCGGCAATGCTCTCGATAAAACCGATGATAAACCCCCCGGCCAGGGTGCCGGTTACACTCCCCATGCCACCCAGAACGATGATGACGAGCCCCTTCAGCAGGGGCGTGTGGCCGATGTTCGGGTCGATGACCAACATGGGAGAAACCAAAAAAGCCGCTGCCGCGCTCAGGCCGAAACTGACGATGAAGACGAGGCGGCAGATGGTCGAAATTTCGATCCCATGGAGGATGGCCGCTTCCCGATCCTGTTCTACAGCCCGGATGGCTCTCCCGGCTTTGGTGTGGCGGATAAATAGGAAGAGCCCTCCGATCAAGAGAAGGCCGCCGATAATCACCACCAAACGCTCATAAGAGACGGAAGCGCCAAAGACCCTGAAGGTGCCCGGGAAAATACCCGGAATCGCCTTGGAGATAATGCCGAAGCGGAGCCACACGGCCCCCTCGATGGCCAAGAGAAGTCCCAGGGACATGACCAGGCTGGGGAGAAATTGCCCCAAGAGCCGCCGGAAGAGAAACCGCTCCATCACCACGCCCAGGAGGGCGGTTGCCACAATGGAAATGGCTCCGGACAGAAGATAATGGATGCCCAGCTCCACGCAGAGAATGTAAAGGAGCATGGCGGAGAGCATGTAGACCGAACCTTGGGCGAAATTCACGATGTGCATGATGCCCATGATGAGGTTGAGTCCCAGGGCCACTAAAACATAATAACAGGCGAGGACAACCCCGTTACTGAATACTTGCATGTAAAAGGGAAAAGCATCCATTAAAGCATCACATCCTTA
>JAPLIW010000340.1 GCA_026388915.1 Deltaproteobacteria bacterium | reverse complement strand
TTGATTCTTAAGTAGGTGTGGGAGCAGGGGGGGGCGGGAAGCAATGAGCTTATATGGTGAGAGAGAAGATGCGGTTCGACCTGTCCTGCAGATCGCCATGCCCCGTTCGGCACGCATCTATCCCCCCGGGGGGACAACGCGAGGAGGTAGGTATCGAACACCTTTGATGCTTCGATTGGCGAGCAGGGGCAGAAAGAAGGAGGAATGCTTTTGCCAGGACGGGTGATCGCTGTTGTTAATTTTAAAGGAGGGGTAGGCAAGACGGCCAATGTTGTCAATATCGGTGCCTGTCTGGCCAAGTATCACGGTAAAAAGGTCATGATCGTAGACCTGGATGCCCAGTGCAATTCCAGCGTTTGGCTGATGAAACCCGAAGAACTGGAGAGGCACAACAAGGATCTGAGTCGATGTGTGTATCAGATATTCCGCGATAAAAAGGGGACGTCCTTGACTGGGTTGAATAACTTTGGGCGATGCTTGATGAAGATCTTGGCAATAGCCGAGGTGGACACTCCCAGCTGCCGGGCAATTTCGACCATAGGGAGGCCGAACTCCTGTTGCATCTTCCGGGCAAGTTCAGATCTATTTTACATGTGACTACAATATGATATAATGTAGTTACAAAAGGTAGAGCGACGCAGGTGGGGGGTAATGATGAAGGAAACGAGAGTAAACATACGCGAGCTCAAGAGCAGGTTGAGTTATTACCTGCGGCTGGCCAAGGCCGGAGAGTCGGTGGAGATCATGGAGCGGGGGACCCCGATAGGCCGGATCATTCCCACAGCATTTCCAATTCCAGACCGGATTGAGGCAATGGCCCAGTCGGGCTTATTGCTCTGGAACAAGCGCAAACTGAAGCGCATGGTGCCTGTCGCGCGGGTCCGCGGAAAACGAACCGTGGCTGAGCTCCTGATTGAGGACCGCCAATGATCGCCTATCTCGACGCCAGTGCGCTGGTCAAGCGATATGTGGCCGAGGCGGGTTCTGCCGAGGTCGTAGAGCTCATCGGTCGGGCCGAAGCTGTCGGTACGGCGGTCATCAGCCGGGCGGAAGTGGCCGCAGCCCTGGCCAAGGCTTCGCGTATTCAGGTTTTGCCGCGGGACGAGGCGGTTTCCGCCCTGAAGGTCTTCAACAACGATTGGGAAAACCTTGTCCGCCTCCAGATGACGGAGGGCCTCGTGTCTCGTGCCGCATCCCTTGCCTGGGATTTCGGTTTGCGCGGCTACGATGCGGTTCACCTGGCATCCGCTCTCTTCTGGCAGGATATGCTGGGCGCGGCCATTACGGTGGCGAGCTATGATCGGCAGCTCTGGGAGGCGGTAAAAGCCAATGGCCTTATTGCCTGGCCGGAGTCACTCCCATGAATATCTTCGACACTCACTCAGCAGTTCTTGCTGACTACCGCGACTTTGCAAGACAGTCGGGTCGGACCCGGATGAGTTTTGGATATTGCTAAGGAACACCCTTGAAATTTCCGGGGGCATATTACTAATTTCTGTGGGCTGGGAGAAGGTTATGACATTTCTTGGAGTAAAGTGGAACATTCCTAAATGATTTAAATGCCGGCTATAGAAATGAATTCCCTGAATTCCGGTTTTTCTACCGGGAGTATTCCAACTGAGGTCGAAGTGAGAGAAGATATGTTCGCTTACGAGCCCCTCAGAAGACAGCGGCATTGCGGAGTAACTTGCTGCTCTGCGAGTTAATTCCGGGTGGGTGGCGAATAGGGGGTCTCCAGGTATTCGCGGGCGGCCCGCTGCGCCATCCCCTCGGCTCCTTCCAGGTCCAAAGCCTTCCGGTAGTATTCTTCGGCCTGTTTCCTCTCCTTGCGGGCATCATGGATCATTCCCATACGGACCAGGGCCCAGGCCCGGACCCGATTGTTGTAAGGGGCTGTATCCTTCAACGTTTGTTTGAAGTATTCGGCCGCCTTTTCGTACTCCCCCCGGTCGAGGGAAATCTTTCCCAGGGACTGATGGTAGCGCGGCCATAATTCCCGGCGGTAGGGGGGTTTCCCGGCTTTGATTTCGTTTCCGATCTCCCCGGCAACGGCCATCGCCTCTTCGTATCTTCCCAGGTCGGAGTAAATATTCACCAGGGCGAAGGAAAAGTTGTAGTTGTCCGGGTATTTTTCTTTCAGCTTTTTGGCCAGCGGAAGGGCGCGGGCGGGCTGCTTCTCATAGCCGGAGTAGGCCGAAACCAGGCTGGAGGCGGCCAGGTCCCGCATGAGGCGGCCCTTTTCATAAGCGGTCTCAAATTCCCGAAGCCCTCTCTCCCGGTCTCCGGAGGTAATGAATAGCGAGGTTATCCACCGAGTAACCCCACCGAGCTGGGCCAGGTGGTAGTGGAGGACCCCCATGGGGTAATAGACGTCAAAATTCCGCGGGTCCAGCTCCCGGGTTTTTTCCAGGAGATCCCAGACTGCCTGCGCCTCCCGGAAGGCCCGGAAGTAATTCCGGTGGAGGATTTCCCAGCGGTTCTTCACCATCCGGGCAATCGCCATGGAGAAGCAGGCATCAGCGTTTCGGGGATTTTCCTCGAGCCTTTTCTCGGCAAGGGTTTGGGTATCCTCCACGGCCCGCAACAGGGAGGTTTCGCTTTTTTTCTTTTCTTTCTCGTCCAAACCGGTTTCGTAAGAAAATAGGTAGGCCATGGCCAGATAGGCATAGGCGACCGGGCTTTTCCGGTCCAACTCGAGGGCCTTGGTCAACTCGGCCACCGCTTCTTGATTGCTCAGGTTGAGCCCTTTTTCCACCCCGCGCCGAAGGAAGGTTTGAATTTCATCTTTTACCGGCTCTTGGGCCCAGAGTTGGGGAAAAGGATGGACCCAGGCAATAAAGGCTACCAAAGGGAGAAGAACGCATCTTCCCACAAATTTTCCCATACAAGATCACTCCCGATTTCTTTTTTTCGAAAGAATTAAAGATATCATGAAGGCCAGAAAAATAGAAGCCAGACAAAGGGTGAAGGCGTTCTGGTAAGCCGCGGGGGTAAAGGCCCCGGCGATTCTTCCCGCCCGGTCCATGAGATAACCGGTAAGCGGCTGGAATGTGGCCACCCCCAGGAAGGGGGCCGGGTTGATGAGCCCCAGGGCGGTGCCCAGCTTTTCCGGCGGGGCTTCTTCGCGGATGATGGCCCACAGGACGGAAAGGGTCCCTGCCAGCATCATTCCCATGATAAAGAAAACCAGGCCGAACGCCCAGGATCCGAATCGGGGACTTAGAAAAGCGATGAGGAACCAATTCATGACC
>JAPLIW010000642.1 GCA_026388915.1 Deltaproteobacteria bacterium | reverse complement strand
AGCTGTTCCTTTTGCTGGGGTTCGCCGAACATCTGGACGACTTTACTCTCATCGGTTCCCGGAGCCAGCAGATCCTTGGTCTTGGCGCCATCGATCTTTTTGCCCTCGATGGTTTTCGCACAACCCACGCCCACGGCCAATGCTAAGAGAAGAACCAAAGCAATGCTCAAATACCTCATTTTTATCTCCTTTCTCGGGTTTTTGGGATCCTATATCCCTGTTATTCTCTGCCTTTATTTTTTGAAATAAAATAAGGTGAATTCTGTATTTTCTCCCGAAAGACACCCTATTTTGGGGTGAGCGAAAAAGCTAACCCCTGGCCGGGATTTCGGGTTTTGAAAGAAATAAATAGCAAGAATTGGATAAAGAATCAAGGAAATTCGAAGGGGAAGCCTTTCCCCCTTCCCCCCAACCCGGACAGGCGGGCCAGGTTAAGGAAAAAGGGGGCACCCGCCCCCCTTGGATAATTCCTTGCCGGAAGAGACGCCTTGTCGGATCTCCACCGGGCCCTCTGCCGGTCAGGAGGGGGGGAGCCAGAAGACGGGGGCCCGGATTAACCGCCGGAGGTCTGGGGAAAGGCGGTGTTGGTGTAGAGGTATTCCACCTTTTCTTTGTGCTTTTTTTCCTCGTTGGCCATCCGGAGAAGGATGCTTTTGGCTTCTCCATCCGGGTGCATGTCGGCCAGGGATTTGTAGAAGTTGTAGGAATTGAGCTCCCGGTGGGCGGCCACCAGGTACACATCCTTGGTCTCCATGTCCTTCTTGAGGTCCGGTTGGGTCATGTACTCGGCGACCTTATAGTCCACCACGTCAGTCATGCGCAGGCCTTTCGCCCCGTAGCTGCCTTTCTTATAATTTTCGAGAAACTCCTTGTGCTTCCTTTCCTCATCGGAGAGAAACTGAAGGGTCTCTTTGGCGGTCCGGTCCTCGACCTTTTTGCGGAGGTCCTGGTAAAAATTGAAGGCTGCTTCTTCCCGTTCGATGGCCACGTCGATGATCATGGCGACTTTCTTTTCTTCCATGGGACCACCTCCTGATGGTTATATTTCATCATACCCGCATGCTTTTCAGGTTGTCAATGCGCCTCGCGCCTTTCTCCCGGAAGAGGAGAGTTCCCGGCCGGCTCCCCCCATGGGGGGGGAACCGGCCGGAGGCAAAGATGCCGGATCCCCGAGCGGGGTCTCCGAATCAGGCCGGCTTGGCCGCCTTGGGCTGGGGTCGCTTGTAGAAAATCGCCAGGATAAGACCCACGATCAGGAACACCGCGGCCACGTAGAGGGCGATCCCTTTGACCGAGGCAAAGACGAAGGGTCCCACCACTCCGGCTGCCGCCCAGGCGGTGAGCATCATGCCGTACACCCGGCCGATATAGGTCGGCCCGAAGGAATCGGCGGCAAAGGCGGGCATGGTGGCGAAGCCGCCGCCGTAGCAGGCCAAGAGGTAACAGGCAATCAGGGTGAACATAAACTCACCCCCGATCTGGGGAAGGACAAGGTAAAGAATCGCCTGGGTGATGAACATGATGATAAAGACCATTCTCCGCCCGATGGCATCCGAAGTCCAGGCCCAGAAGAGCCTGCCCAAGCCGTTGAAAATGGAGGCGATGGCCAGAATCGATCCCCCGGCCATGGCCAGCTTTGCCGGGTCGGTGATGGATTTTTTGACGATATCCTGGGCCATGGGCGAAAGCTGGGAAAGGAGCCCGATGCCGGCGGAGACGTTCAGGAAGAGCATCCCCCAGAGCATCCACCACTGGGAAGTTTTCTTGGCTTCATCGAAGGTGAAAGATTCCGCCGCTGAAACGCCCTTGGCGGCAGAAGGTTTAAAACCGGCCGGCAGCCATCCCTTGGGTGGGTTTTTGAACAACTGGGCGGACCCGGTCACCAGAATCAGGAAAATCACCCCCCAGATGTAAAAGGTTTTGGCCACCCCCATGCTGATGACCATCTTCGGGGCGATCTGGCCCATGAAGAAGGCCCCGGCCCCGAACCCCATGACCGCCAGGCCGGTGACCAGGCCCCGTTTGTCGGGAAACCAGCGGATCAGGGTGGCAATCGGGGTGACGTAGCCGAAGCCGTTCCCCAGGCCGGCGATCAGGCCGAAGCTCAGGTAGAGCAGAAGAAGACTGCCCGCCTGATCGGCCACCCCGGCCAGCAGGGTCCCGATGCCGAAGAGGATGCCGCCGATGGTGGCGACAAATTTCGGCCCCTTCTTATCCACCAGGGCTCCGCCGAAGGCCGCTGCGCACCCGATCACCCCGATACAGATCATGAAGGTCACCTGGGTGGCCGTCTCTCCCCACCCGTGGGCGGTCATCAGGGGTTTTTTGAAGACCGACCAGGCATACACCGTTCCCAAACAGAGTTGCATGATCACAGCGGCTACGGCAATCCACCAACGTTTGCTTTCCAGGTTTTCTGCGCTCATCTTTCCCACCTCTATGGTTTATTTAATTACCTTTTCTCGATTCTGCAGGCTGCCACTTTGAGCTCCGGAATCTTGGAGATCGGGTCCAGGGCCTCATTGGTCAACATGTTGGCTGCGGCTTCGGCAAAGTGGAAGGGGATGAATACGGAGCCCACCACCACCCGCTCGCTGGGGGTGGCCTTGATCTCGATCGCTCCCCGGCGGGAGGACACCTTGACCAATTCCTCCGGCTCGATCTTCATCCGGTCCATATCCCCGGCATTCATCTCCATGTAGGGCCCGGGCACGTACTCCGGAAGGGCCTGGGTGCGGCGGGTCCGGGATCCGGTGTGGTAGTGGTAGAGCGTCCGGCCGGTGGAAAGCATGAAGGGGTACTTCGAGTCGGGCAGCTCCGCCGGGGGAATGTACTCGAGGGCGAAGAACTTGCCCAGCCCGCGGGAGAATTTCTCCCGGTGGAGATACTTCGTTCCGGGGTGCTGCGGGTTCGGGCAGGGCCACTGGAGCCGCTCCCCGTTCAGAAGGCGATCCCAGGTAATGCCGGCGTAGGAGGGGGTGAGGGCATTGATCTCGGTGACGACGTCCTTGACCGAGCGGTAGGCCATGGGATAGCCCATGCGCTGGCTAACCATCTGGATAATTTCCCAGTCCGGCCGGGCCTGCCCGGGAACTTCCAGGGCTTTCTCCACCCACAACACCCTGCGCTCTGTGTTGGTGAAGGTCCCCTGCATCTCGGCGAAGGAAGCCGCGGGCAGCACCACGTCCGCCAGCTGGGCCGTCTCGGTGAGGAAGAGATCCTGGACCACGAGGAAATCGAGCTTCTCCAGGGCTTCCTTCACATGGGTGAGGTTAGGGTCGGAGACCATGGGGTTCTCGCCCATGATGTACAGGGCCTTCACTTTGCCCTCCAGGGCCCCGTGCATCATCTCCACCACGGTGAGCCCCGGTTTGTCATGGAGTTTGGCATTCCAGGCCTTCTCGAATTTCTCCCGGGCCGCCGGGTCGGTCACGTTCTGGTAGCCCGAGAAGACGTTGGGCAGCCCGCCCATGTCGCATGCCCCCTGCACATTGTTCTGTCCCCGCAGGGGGTTGACCCCGGTCGACTCCCGGCCCACGTTCCCGGTGAGCATGGCCAGGTTGGCGACGGACTTGACGTTGTCCGTTCCGGTGATGTGCTGGGTGATCCCCATGGCGTAGACGATGCTGGCCGTCTCGGCTTTCCCGAAGATCCGGGCGGCCTGGATCAACTGTTCCTTCGGGATTCCGCTGATCTTCTCCACTTTTTCGGGGGTATAGGTCTCAATGACCTTGCGGAAAGCCTCAAAGTCTTCCGTGCGGTTCTTGATGAAATCCTCATCGTGCATTTTTTCCCGGAGGATCACGTTCATCAGCCCGTTCAGCCAGGCCACGTCGGTCCCGTTCTTGGGCTGCAGCCAGATCCCCCCGTACTTCTCCGTGTAGCGGACCAGGTCGATCTTGCGGGGGTCGACCACGATCAGTTTGGTTCCGTTGAAGAGAACCCCCCGTTTGATGCGGGTGGAGATCACCGGATGGGTCTCGGTGGTATTGGACCCGGTCACCAGGATAGCTCCGCAGTTTTCCAGCTCGGCAATGGAATTCGTCATGGCTCCGCTTCCGAAGGCAGCGACCAGACCGGCCACTGTGGGAGCGTGTCAGAGACGGGCGCAGTGATCGACGTTGTTCGTCCCGATCGCCGCGCGGAAGAATTTCTGGAATACGTAGTTGGCTTCGTTGGTGCTGCAGGCCGAGGTGAGGCCGGCGATGGCGTGGGGGCCGCTTTTGGCCTTGACCTCCCCCAGCTTCCGGGCCACCAGGTCCAGGGCCTCCTCCCAGGTGGACTCCTCAAACTTGCCGTTCTTCCGGATGAGGGGGACCTTCAGCCGGTCCGGCCGCTGGACGAAATCCAGGCCGAACCGCCCCTTGACGCAGGTCGATCCTTCATTGGGGGCCCCCCCGGCTCCCTTTACTTTCATGATCTTGTTGTGGCTCACCCAGAGCTCCAGCTGGCAGCCCACCCCGCAGTAGGGGCAGGTGGTGGTCACCCGCTTCTCGACATCCTTCTTTTTGAGCCGCATGCCGTACACCGGCTTTTCCACCAGGGCCCCCACCGGGCAGGCCTGGACGCACTCCCCGCAGCCGTCGCACTCGGACCCGGACCAGGTCCCGGTGCCGGCCACCACGCGGCTCTGGATGCCCCGCCGGGCCATGCTGAGGACCCCTTTGCCCTGGACCTCCAGACAGGCCTTGGCGCAGCGCTCGCACTTGATGCATTTGCTGGAATCATACCAGAGGACCGGAGCGCTGGCGTCCTGGGTCTGGCCGATTTCCTTCCACACCGGCGTGAAGATCCGCTTGGCCGTTTCCAGCTCGTACCGGTAGGCCAGGTCCTGCATGCCGCAGTCGCCGTCCTTGTCGCAGGTGATGCAGTCGTCGTTATGCTCGGAGAGGAGCACGTCGGCCAGCATCTTGCGGGTGGCCTCCAGCTCGGCGTCAAAGGCGGTTACTTTCATTCCGCCTTCCACCGGGGTCAGGCAGGCCGGGACCATTCCCGGGCGCCCTTGGATCTTGACCATACAGAGCCGGCAGTCGCCGGTCCGGGATATCTTTTCGTAAAAACACAACCCGGGGATGTCGAACCCGTTGTCCCGGGCCACTTTCAAGAGGTTGTCGCCCTTCTGGGCCTGCACCTCTTTTCCGTCGATGGTGAGGGTCACCCGTTCTGACATTCAGACCTCCTTTTCCTACGAGGGTTTTATGGGCGTTAAGAGTTCGTCGCGGAAATTTTCCACCGCGCTCCTGACCGGCATGATAAGGGACTGGCCCAGCGGACACAGAGAGGTGGAGAACAGGGTCTGGCTCAAGTTGACCATGATATTCAGGTCTCCCTCCGCCCCCTGGCCTTCCCGGATCTTGTAAGCCAGGTCCACGAGCTGCCGAGTCCCGATGCGGCAGGGCGAACACTGGCCGCAGGACTCGTGGGCGAAGAATTTCAGGATGGAGAAGAGCATGTCCAGGATGGAGGTGTCTTCGTTCATCACCAGGATCGCCCCCGACCCGAGGACCGCCTTGTTTTCCTTCAGGCTCTCCAAATCCATGGGCACATCGAGGAGCTTTTCCGGCAGGAAGACGCCGGCCGCTCCGCCCAGGAGGGCGGCTTTGAACCGCTTTCCCTCCTTCATACCGCCGCCGTAGGAGAAGATGATCTCCCGCAGGGGGGTGCCCATGGGCACTTCGATCAGTCCCGGGTACTCCACGTGGCCCAGGATGGTGAAGACCTTGGTTCCCGGACATTTGTCCGTTCCGAACTTCCGGAACCAGGCACTCCCGTGGAAGAGGATCTCCGGAATGTTGGCCAGGGTCTCCACGTTGTTCACCAGGGTGGGTTTCTGCCAGAGCCCGTGGGTTACGGGGTAGGGAGGCTTGAGGCGGGGATTGCCCCGTTTTCCCTCCAGGGATTCGATGAGCGCCGTCTCCTCCCCGCAGATGTAGGCCCCGGCCCCTTTCTTGATCTCCAGGTCGAAGGAGAACGGGGTTTCCAGGATGTTTCCGCCGAGGAGATTGTATTCCCGCGCCTGATCGATGGCCTTCTGCATGCGGCGGATGGACAGGTCGTACTCCCCGCGGATATAGACGTAGCCTTTCCGGCTGCCGATGGCGTAGCCGGCGATCTCCATGGCCTCGATCAGCTTGTGGGGATCCCCCTCCAGGATCAGCCGGTCCTTGAAGGTGCCGGGCTCCCCCTCGTCGGCGTTGCAGATCACGTATTTCTCATCCCCCGCGGCTTTGCGGGTGAACTCCCACTTCATCCCCGTGGGGAACCCGGCGCCGCCCCGCCCCCGGAGGCCGGATTTCTTGACCTCCTCGATGACCGCTTCCGGGGCGAGAGGGGCAGAGAGGATTTTTTCGAGTCCCCGGTACCCTCCGGCCGCGAGGACTTCTTCGATATTTTCCGGGTCCATCTTCCAGGACCTGTCCAGGACGATCCGGTCTTGGCGGCGGGTGGGCCCGAGCTGGTGAAAATCCTTCATCCCCGATTGGAGGTCGAGGGTGAAATGTTCCAGGTCCTTCACCACCCGGCCCTTGATCAGGTGTTCTTCCACGATCCGGGGAAGGTCCCCGACTTTGACCTGGGTGTAGTACACCCGATCCGGAAAGACGACGAGAATGACCCCCTTGCCGACGACCCCCACCGTTCCCGTCTCCAGAACCTTGATCTCTCCTTCGAGGTTCCGCAGGAGCAGCTGTTTTTCCAGCTGCCGCTTGATCTCGAAGACTCCGGACTGGACCGTGTTTTCGTCGACCGGGATCAGGATGTGGGTCCGAAAGATGCTCATGTTCCCCTCCTCTTCTCCTCCAGGATCTCCCGGATCCGTTCCGCAGTCAGGTTGCCGTACACCTCGTCGTTGATCATCATGGCCGGGGCAACCCCGCAGACCCCCAGGCAGGAGGACATCTCCAGGGTGAAAAAGTCATCCCGGGTCGTCTCCCCCATAGGGATGCCCAGAAGTTTCATCAACTCCCGGAGGATGGTGGTGGCCCCCATGAGGTGGCACGGCGGGGACTGACAGATGCGGATGATGTAGCGCCCCCGCGGTTTGAGGCTGAACATGGTGTAGAAGGTGGCCACCCCGTAGACAAAGCTGAAGGGGAGGCCGAGATATTCGGCGGCTCGTCTCAGGTTCTGCTCGGGCAGGTAATGGTGCTCGTCGGCATCCTGCAGGTCGTGAAGGATGCTCAGCAGATGGTCCGGCGACCGGTCATACTGCTGGATGATGTCTTGGGGAGTCATGGTTCACCTCACAACATGGCTTCCAGATGGCGGATGTGGGTTTCCTCCCGGGCGGCGGCCACCGGCTGGTTCCGGTCGCAATGCAGGCACCGCCGGGCCTCTTCCCGGGCTTCCTCCTGCAGGAGCCCCAGGCTGACCTCTTGGGCCAGACTGCGGATTCGCCTCTCCACCTCTTCCAGGCGGGGCTTCTTCCGGGGAATGTTTTTCAGGTAGGCCTCTTCGTCGTAGCTCACCGCAACGGGCTTGCGTTCCTTCTCGAAGAGCTTCCCCTCGTAGCCGAAGTACCGGTCGATCTCCACGGCCGCCTTCCTTCCCTGGGCCACGGACTCGATGATGGTGGAGGGGTTGACCGAATCGCCGCCGGCGAAGATCCCGGGGAGATTCGTGGCCAGGGTGCGCGGGTCCACGTCGATCTGCCCCCGCCGGTCCAGCTTGAGGCTGGCCCCGTTCAACCCGCCGCTTAGCTTCTGGCCAAGGCACAGGATGAGGCTGTCGGCGGGGAGGGTAAACTCGCTGCCCTTGATGGGCACCGGTTTTCTGCGGCCGGATTCGTCGAACTCGCCCAGCTCGGTGCGCAGGCAGGTGAGGCCGGTCGCTTTCCCTTTTGGCCCTTCCACTTTGAGGGGGTTCACCAGGAACTCCATCTCGATTCCTTCCTCGAGGGCTTCCTCGATCTCTTCCGGCCAGGCGGGCATTTCGGCCCGGGTGCGCCGGTAGAGGAGCTGCACCTTCTCGGCGCCCAGGCGTTTGGCCACCCGGGCGGCGTCCATGGCCGTGGAGCCGCCGCCGATAACGATCACCTTCCGGCCCACTTCCACCTTTTTGCCCAGGTTCACTTCCCGCAGGAAATCGATTCCCGAAAGGACCCCCTTCAGGTCGACCCCGGGAACGTTCAAAGGCTGGGCCGTCCAGGCTCCGGTGCCGAGGAAGACGGCCTGGAAACCCTGCTTCTTCAGGTCATCGATGGATTTCACCGGGCGGTTCAGACGAATCTCCACGCCGGCCCGGGCGATGACCTCGATCTCTTCGGCCAGCTTGTCCTTGGGGAGGCGGAAGTCGGGGATCCCCAGCTTCATCATCCCTCCGGCCACGGGCTGGGCGTCGAAAACCACCGGCTGGTAACCCATGCGGGTCAGGTAAAAACCGCAGGCCAGGCCGGCCGGACCCGCTCCAACGATGGCCACCCGCTCCTTTTTGGGGGTTTTGGGCGGCAGGAACCCCAGGCGCTGTTCGATGGCCCAGTCGGCGAAGAGCCGCTTGATCTCCCGGATGGCAATGGACTGGTCGTACTTGCCCCGGGAGCATTTCTTCTCGCAGAAAGCCGGGCAGACCCGGGAGCAGGCGATGGGGAAGGGGTTGTTTTCCATGTGCCGGAGGTAGGCCTCCTGAAGGCGGCCTTCGGCCATGTAGGAGACGTAGGAAGCCGCGTCCACGTTGGCCGGGCAGGCATTCTCGCAGGGGGCGTAGTAGAGGGCCGCGCAGACCCCGGCCCGGCAGGACTTGTCCTGAATGTGCTCGAGGTACTCCTGCCGGAAATACTGGAGGGTGGCGAGGACCGGGGTGGGCGCCGTCTGGCCCAGACCGCCACGAGAGGGGTTCTTCACCGTATGGGCCAGCTTTTCCAGCTTCTCCAGGTCGGCCAGGGTTCCATGGCCCAGGGTGATTTTTTCCAGAAGGTCGTGCATCTGCTTCAGCCCCACCCGGCAGGGGACGCACTGGCCGCAGGACTCTTCCAGGGTGAACTGCAGGAAGTACATGGCCATGTTCACCATGCAGGAGTCTTCATCGAGAACGATGACCCCGCCAGACCCCATGATGGAGCCGATCTGTTTGAGGGACTCGTAATCGATGGGCACGTTCAGATATTTGGCCGGGATGCATCCTCCCGAGGGACCGCCGGTCTGGACGGCTTTGTAGGCCTTGCCGTCGGGGATTCCGCCGCCGATGTCGAAGACCAGCTCCCCGAGCGTCGTCCCCATGGGAACCTCCACCAGCCCGGTATTGGTCACTTTTCCGGACAGGGCGAAGACCTTAGTCCCCTTGCTGCTAGCCGTGCCGATCGAGGCAAACCATTCCCAGCCGTTGAGGTAGATATGGCGGATGTTGGCCAGGGTTTCCACGTTGTTGATGATGGTCGGCCTCTGCCAGAGCCCCTTGTTGGCCGGGAAGGGGGGTTTGGGCCGGGGCTGTCCCCGGGAACCCTCGATGGAGGCGATGAGCGCGGTTTCTTCCCCGCAGACGAAGGCTCCGGCCCCCATGCGTACCTCCAGGTCGAAATCGAAACCGGTCTCGAAGATATTCTTTCCCAGGAGCCCCATCTGCCGGGCCTGCTGGATGGCGATATTCAGGCGATCGATGGCCAGGGGATATTCGGCGCGCACATAAAGGTATCCCCGGCTGGCGCCGATGGCATAGCCGGCAATGGCCATCCCCTCCAGGACGGCATGGGGATCGCCCTCGCAGACCGCCCGGTCCATGAAGGCCCCGGGGTCTCCCTCGTCGGCATTGCAGATGATGAACTTCTGGGGGGCCTGATTTTCCCGGGCAAATTTCCATTTCAGGCCGGTGGGGAAGCCGGCTCCGCCCCGCCCCCGGAGGCCGGATTTGGTCATGATGTCGATGACCTGTTCCGACTTCATCGTGGTTAATACGGTTCCCAGCGCCTCGTATCCCCGCTGGGCGATGTACTCCTCGATATTTTCCGGGTCGATCCGGCCACAGAGGGACAGGACGACCTTCTTCTGCTTCTCGAAGAAAGGAACCTGCTTCTGTTCCTCGGCGATCTTGCGGGCCTCGGTGCTCACCCAGAGGAGCGAGGAAACGGGCCGGCCCTTGAGGAAGTGCTCGACCACGATCTGCTCGGCGTGTTCTTCCTTCAGGTTGATGTAAAATGAGCCGTCGGGGTACACCACCATGACCGGCCCCAGCTGGCAGGGGCCCATGCACCCCGTTTCGACGAGATTGATTTCATCCTGCAGGCCCTTGTCCTGAATCTCCAGGGACAATTTATCCTTGAACTCGCGGCTGTGGGAGGAG
>JAPLIW010000490.1 GCA_026388915.1 Deltaproteobacteria bacterium | reverse complement strand
AAAGAGAAAATAAAGAAGGCGATGACCTGCCAGCGGTGCGGGGGCAGAATGATCTTTGAGAAGTTCTACGATGTGAACAGCATCTTCTTCGGATGGCACTGCGTCATGTGCGGGGAGATATTAGACCCCGTCATCCTCCTTCATCGTCTAAGCCAGGATGCGGATCTCCAGATTCCCGAAGGGGAAGAGCAGGTGATGCAGCTTCTGAAGAAGTATTTTCAGTCCGGCACACTACCAGCCAGGAAGGCTGCCGATATAAAGGTCTGACCCGAAATCTGCCTGTTTAGCCGTCCGGCAGGGGAAGGATCGCGTGAACCGGGAGAGGGGTGAACAAAAATGTTCACCCCTCTTCGTTTTTCAATCCCGGCCATTCTTGTTATTCCCCTGATTTCTTCAATCCTGGAAATCCACCCTGTTCTCTTCTTTCCCGTTTGTAAATTTCGGCTTCTCTGCGCCCTCCAGGCCCTCTCACTACTTACTTTCAAATTCTGAAATTCTTATTAACCCAAGAGCATCCCCCCCACCCTAACCCTCCCCCTCGAGGGGGGAGGGGAGGGAGGGGGTGATTTCTTTTTATTGCGGCTCCGCCGCGCTGCGATCTCTGTGGTTAAGTTTTTTATTAGGCTTGAAGAAATCTCTCATTTTTGATTAAATGAGCCCCGAAAGGAGAGAGCGTATGGGCCGACGCGATGATGACGACGACCGGGAAAAATTAAGCTGGCGGGAGATCGATAAAATGCGGGACCACAGCCGCCACGTAAGCGGGGAGCCGAAGAGCTTCCGGGAGCGCAGTCTGCGTTCTGACTGGGCCAAAAAGCAGCATCTGAAGGAGGCGGAAAAGTTCTTCCTGGGCAAGAAGGGAACCGACGAATACAAGAAAGCCTACGCCGCCCTCCATGATACGTACGGAAGCCCGGGGTTTGAAGAGGCGGCCAAAAAATTCATCCAGGAATTCGGCCCGCCGGACGACTGGGGCACCCTTATTTTGATCCTCGATGCCAAGGATCCGGCCGTAGCCAAGGAAGCCCTGATCCCATTGAAGGGGCTGTATGAGAAGCGAAGCCCCATCGAGCAGAAAGGATTGAAGGGGAAATTGAAGATCCTGGCCATGATTGCCAGGGATAAGAATCTCCGGGAAGAAACGGAAAAGATGTTGGAGGGGCTGTGATGGAAAAAGCTGGATGGCATTTCCAGACTCGTTACTGGTTACTCGTTGCTCGTTACTCGTTACTCGTTGGTGGTTAAAAACGAATGCCGAGAAACAAGCAACCAGTAACCAGAAACGAGGAACGAAAATGAACTACGAATCAATTCTGGTCAAGAAAGAGGGAAAGGTCAGCACGATTGTTTTGAACCGTCCCCAGTCCCTGAATTTCCTGGACCCGGTCATGGCCGAAGAGATAGAACAGGCTTTGAGGGATGCGGAAAAAGATGAGGGCGTTAGGGCCATCGTCATCACCGGGGCCGGGCGGGCTTTCAGCGCCGGCGGAGATCTGAAGTTCATGAAGGAAGACCACACGGCCTACGAGTTTTACCAGCGGATGGAGTACATCACCCCTTTCATCCGCGCCCTGATCAACCTGCCCAAACCGATCATCGCTTCCGTAAACGGCGCTGCCGTCGGAGCAGGATGCAGCATCGCCCTGGCGGCAGATATGAATCTGGCA
>JAPLIW010000945.1 GCA_026388915.1 Deltaproteobacteria bacterium | reverse complement strand
CATACGGTGGTTCAAGAGATACAAGGGCATTGATATTGGAATCGAAACAACCGTGCTCCGGCTCGTTGCGCTCGGGGAACCACCAGGCATGGGGGCCGGCCACGACGTCGGGGTGCATGTCGGGAATGAACTGGATCCGATACTTTAGATGATGCTTCCCCGCCGATTTCGGGGTCTCGAGATAAACCCAATCGCCTTCCGCCAGCCCCATCGCGGCAGCCCTCTCCGGATTGATCTGGAGGTACGGCTCCGGATTCAACTGCCGCTGGCGCTTGATCTGCCGCCCCTCGCTGTGCATATACCCGTGGATCCGGTAATGGGTATATATGAACGGAAATTTCTTGAATAGCTCGGGGGTGCGTACCGGGCTTTCGGGCGGCTCCTCAAACACCGGCATGGGGTCGAGTCCCATGGCTTCAAACATGGGCGAGTACAATTCGACCTTTCCCGTGGGCGTGCTGAATGCCGGGGTGCTGGTCCGGTATCGTTCGTAGCCCCGGGGGAAGGTCAACGTCCCGTTCGGTTTTTTCAGGAGCTCCTCAAACGTCACACCCTGGTATTTCAGCATCCAGTTGAAGTAGTCATGGAGCGTCTCCCAGGGAGAGACATCCATCCCCATCCGTTTGCCGATTTCGATCGCCACCTCCCGGTCGTCCCGGCATTCCCCGACGGGTTCGACGCACTTTCTCGTGGCCGTAACCGTACTGGATGGGTGTCCGAAGGCCTCGGTAAGCTGGTCGATTTCGGGGTAAAAAGCGGCGGGGAGAACTATGTCGGCCAGTTCGGCCGTCGGGGTCATGAACAGCTCAGAGACGAAGAAAAAGTCCAGCTTGTTCTTCAAAATGTCCCAGATCCGCCGGTTGTCCATCTCGGCCACCATCAGATTGTCGGCCACGGCCCACATGGCCCGCACCCGGCCTTCTTCCATAGCCCGGATCGTGCTGGGCACGTGGCAGATCGCCCGCTTGTGCATGAGGGGGTAGTCCTTGGCCCCGATCCGTTTTTCATTGACGGCGGCCGGCGGTTTCACTCCCCAGAACATGAGGTACGGGTGCCACATGAGGGCTTCCCGGAAGGTCCGGTAGTAGAGGAGGTTTCCTCCCCGGGCATCTACGTTGCCCGTGATTCCGATGAGCATCGAGATCGAACGGCAGGTCTGGGTCGAGGTGATCTGTTGCGCCCCCGAACCCAGGCGGATATAGATGGACCCGGGCCTCTCGGTAGCATACAGCCGGGCGGCTTTCACAATGTCTTCTCTGGGGACCGTGGTAACCTGTTCGGCCCAATCGGGGGTATATTTTTGCACATGGGCCTTCAGTTGATCAAACCCATAACAGTAGTTGGCGACAAACTCCCGGTTGTAAATCCCCTCATTGATGATGATATGCTGCATGGCTAAAGCCAGGGCCATATCGGTTCCCGGACGGATGCGGAGCCAGACGTCGGCGCGCCGGGCCATGGGGATCGGCCGCGGATCGACGACGATCAGTTTGCTGCCCCGGCGCAGCGCCCGATGGACCACCCGGGCCTGTGCCGGAGTGGCTACATCCGGTTCGGCTCCCCAGAAGATGATGCAGTGCGCATCAAAATAATCCGGGCCGAATTCATAGGTGATCGTATCCCCGAAGGTCGCTCCGTTGGCCATAACGTCAGGATGGATGCAGGTGTAACGGCCCAGATGCG
>JAPLIW010000147.1 GCA_026388915.1 Deltaproteobacteria bacterium | reverse complement strand
AGCCTTGGTTTAGCCCGTACTTGGGCTGTTCCCGGAAGGGCGACATCTTGGGGTCCTTGAACCAGGTGGGGTCGTTATAGTATTTCACCACGGGCTGGAGCATATACCCTTCCTGCAGCCGCCACCAATCGCCAAACTGCTTGTCTGCAAACCACCACTTCAAGAACTCCTTGGCTGCGGGGATATTCTTTGAGTTCTTCAGGATCGCAAAGGTCCGGGTCTCCAGCCAGTAGAACCGGCCGGCCGGGCCCTTAGGAATTAAGATATGATTGGTGTCTTTGGCAAGTTCCGGTTTATCTTTTTTGGCCGCGAAATAAATGCTGGAGCCGTTGAAGGTGCTGGAAATCTGTTCGGAAAGGTATGCCCGGTTGTTGTTGCTGTCATCCCAGGAGGTTCCGGTTTCATCGTACCCGTCTTTCCATGCCTGGATGAACGTCTTCATGCCATCCACGAATTGCGGCTTGTTGAACTGGATCGATTTCCCATCCTTGGAAACTTCCATGGCCCCATACGACCACATGTAAGGATAGCAGAATCCCGGCGGGTCACCCGTGCTGTGGCCGAGGGCTTGGCCGAACGGTTTCCCTTTGGCCTTCAGTTTTTTGGCGATGGCGAAATACTCGTCCCAGGTCAGGTCGACTTTATTCCCGTCTTCCGCATTGGGACAGCCGGCTTCTTTGAACAAACTGATCCGGTAGGCCATAGAGGCGTTGCTGTAACCGTGCGGGACTCCAAGCCACTTACCCCCCACCTTCCCGGAGCTCAGGACGTACTTCTCGAAGCCTCCGTTCTTTTTCCCGAAATCCTCAGCCATGCTGGTCAGATCGATCAGGTTTTTCTGGTACAGATAGTTCCATCCCGGCCACAGCTCCACGATGTCGTATCCGCCCGCCTGGATGGAAGCGGCGATCTTGGGCTGCAGATCGGGCCAGTTCAGGAAGTCGGCGGCCACGCTGACCCCGTTGGCCTGTCCCCATTCCGCGGCCTGTTTCTTGTAGAGATCCTGGCCCGGGGCGATGAAATAGGTGCCCTGCAGGATCGACAACTTGGTCCCCTTTTTAATCGCCGGCGCCCCGAACACCTGGCCCGGAAGAGTTCCCATGGCTGCGATTCCCAAGCCTGCGGCTCCAGCCTTGAGAAAATCGCGGCGGGTCAATGTCCCCTTTGCCTCTTTCTTCCTTGATTTGGTCATTATGATGACCTCCTTTCATGGCTTTGTTGCCATATGACTAATAGAGTATTAGCAAAATTACTGTCGCCTGTCAACGTACAATGCGCAGAAAGTGTAGGGACCGCAGGATTTGACCCCAGCCGTGACTTTCCGCTGAGGCTACCCTCCATAAATCCGCTTAAGCTGCTCCGCGCCCCACTCAATTGACGCCTGGGCATCACCGGACTGCACCGCCTTGGCATGGGTGTCCACAATGATATACTTCGACCAGGCGAGGGAAGCCTTTTCGTTGGGCTCGCCGGCATACCCCATGAGGCGGCCGTACTTCGATTGTTCGGCGTAGGCGGTCATCTTGGGGTCCTGGCTCCACATGGGGTCTTTAGCCAACCTCACCGTGTGCTGCAAGTGGTAGCCTGCCTGGAGGTGCCACCATTCGTCGTATTGCTTGTCCTGGAACCACCACTTGAGGAACTCCTTGGCCGCCGGGATATTCTTGGAGTTCTTCAGAATGGCAAAAGTCCGGGAACCTAGTTGGTAGAACCGGCCCGCCGGTACCCGGGGGAAGACCATATGGCTCATATCTTTGGCAATAGCCGGCTGGTTTTTTTGGGCTACCCCGTAGATACTGGCGCCGTTAATGGTGGAAG
>JAPLIW010000354.1 GCA_026388915.1 Deltaproteobacteria bacterium | reverse complement strand
GATGGAAATCACTCTGTTGCCCGCCTCCCGCATGCCTTTAGCGATGGGATGGACCGGGGCGATGCCGATTCCCCCGCCGATGCATACCACCGTCCCGAAGTTTTCGATGTGGGTGGAGCGGCCCAGCGGTCCGATCAAATCGAGGATTGAATCCCCCCTCTTGAGCTTGCCCAGTTGCATCGTGGACTTGCCCACTTCCTGAAAGATCAGGGTAATCGTCCCGGCCGCCGGGTCGGCGTCGGCAATGGTCAGGGGAATCCGTTCCCCCTCCTCATGGGTCCGCAAAACCACAAACTGCCCGGATTTCCGCTTTTTGGCGATCTCCGGAGCGGCCACTTTGAACTGTTTCACTGAGGCCGCCAGGAGCTTGGCATCGACGATGGGAAACACTTCTTCCTTCTCCTTTCCCCCGGCTCTGGAATTCAGAGCCAGGGTACCCACCACGAGGAACTTCTCTCCATGTGCTCCGGAACTATATTTCGTGACGGGCATCTATCGTTAAGCTGGACCTTAACATAGCCTTCTTGGAGTTGTCAAATTTCCCCCAGTTACGGCCCGAATCAACCTTAATCTAGTTGTTATGATTAGTTTTTTCTGAAAAGGAGCGAGAAATTTTTAGCTTTCCCCAAAAGGAAATAAAAATTCCCAAGAGATTGAAAGGAATGGGTGATTCCCGGGTTAAATGACCTTGTTCAAGGCATACTCAATGATGCCTTCCGCCCCTTTTTTCAGAAGCTGGGGGATGAGTTCCCTCACCACCTCTTCCCGGACCACGACCTCCACGGAGTACCAGTCGCTTTGGTATAAGGAAGCGACGGTGGGAGCATTCAGGCAGGGGAGAATGGCAATGATCGTTTCCAGGTTTTTTTGGGAGACATTCATCTTCAGCCCGACCATCCGGTCCGCGCCCAGGGCGGCCTTGAGCAGGGTGGCGATCTGCTGGATCTTCTCCTTCTTCCAGGGGTCCTGCCAGGATTTCTTGTTGGCGATGAGGCGGGGGGTGGACTGCATGAGTTCGTGCACGATCCGCAGATGGTGGGCCCGGATCGTGGACCCGGTCTCGGTTACATCCACAATGGCGTCCACCAGCCCTTCCACCACCTTGGCCTCGGTGGTCCCCCAGGAAAACTCCACCTTCACGTTGATTCCCCGTTCGGCGAAGTATCTTTTGGTAAAAGAGACCAGCTCGGTGGCGATCTTCTTCCCCTGCAGGTCTTCGATCCGTTGGATGGGGGAGTCTTCGGTCACCACCAGGACCCACCGGGCCGGCTGGGGGCTTTCCTTGGAATAGATCATCTCCTGAACTTCGACCACGTCGCTGCCGCCTTCCAGGATCCAGTCTTTCCCGGTGATCGCCGCGTCCAGGACCCCTTCCTCCACGTAGTGGGCCATCTCCTGCGCCCGGATGATGGCACAGGACAGATGAGGATCGTCCACCGTGGGAAAATAGTTCCGGGAGCTGGTTTTGATCATCCATCCCGCCTTGGCGAAAAGATCGGTGGTGGCCTTCTCCAGGCTCCCCTTGGGAATCCCGAACTTGAGCTTATTCACCGTAAACCTCCTTGGGGTCGAAGACTCTCTCTCCCATGATCTCCAGTTGGTCCCCTTCGATGCGGCGGTAGAAGCAGGACCGGAATCCGGTGTGGCAGGCCGCCCCGCCGATCTGTTCCACTTTCAGAAGCAAAGCGTCGTTGTCGCAATCCAGGTAGGCTTCTTTGACCAGCTGCATGTGCCCCGAAGTCTCGCCCTTAAGCCAGAGCTTCTTGCGGGAGCGGGACCAGAAGCAGGCCTTTCCCGTCTCCCGGGTCCGGGCCCAGCTTTCGGCGTTCATATAGGCCACCATGAGGACTTCCCCGGTCTTCCAGTCCTGGACGATGGCCGGGATGAGTCCCCCTGTTTTGGCAAAATCAATGCTCACTTTCTCCATAAAAACCCCCAAAAATTTAACCGTAGAGATCGCAGAGCACGCAGAGGACCAAAAGAAAAATAATCGATCAACAATATAAAAACAAGGATTTTTCTTATTGGCCAGTTTGTGGGTCTTTCTGTTTTAATTTTAATTCCCTCTGCGTTCTCTGCGTCCTCTGCGGTGAAAAAGTTTTTTGGCCTTCTTGTCTTTACGCCGCCGGGATGGCTTCTTCTTTGATCTCCCCCCGGAGGAATTTAATGGCCACGCTGGGGTAGAGGGCATAGGTGATCAGGTCTTCTTCCTTCTTCAAAATGCCCATTTTCTCCGCTTCCTGCCGCAGGGTTCCCAGGTGAGGCTTGATGAGATCGGCCGGCCGGCATTCGATGGGAGCTTCCTGGCCGATGATTTTCTTCCGGATGTCAGGATCGATGGGAGCCGGGGTCCGCCCGTAATATCCCAGGCAATATTCTTTTACCTCCTTGGTGACGCTGGCATACCGTTTTCCCAGGATCACGTTGATCACCGCCTGGGTCCCCACGATCTGGGAAGTGGGCGTGACCAGGGGAGGATAACCCAGGTCCTTCCGGACCCTGGGAATCTCCTTCAGGACATCGGGATATTTTTCCGCCTTCTTCTGCTCTTTGAGCTGGGAGAGGAGGTTGGATAGCATCCCCCCGGGAATCTGGTGCAGAAAGACGTTGATGTCCGGCCGCTCGGCGATGGGGTCCAAGAGCCCCTTGTACTTCTCCCGCAAGGGGGTCAGGCGCCCGCTGATCCGGGCCAGGAGGTTCAGGTCTAATCCGGTATCGAAGGGGGTACCCTGAAGAGCGGCCACCATGGCCTCCGTGGGCGGCTGGGAAGTACCGCCGCTGAAAGGACCCAGGGCCGTGTCCAGAATCTCCACCCCGGCTTCCACCGCGGCCTGGTAGCTGAAAGGGGCCACCCCGCTGGTGCAGTGGCTGTGAAGGCTGATGGGCGCTTGTACGGCTTTTTTCAGGGCATGGGCCAGCTCGGTCACCGCTTTCGGGGTGATCAGACCGGCCATGTCCTTGATGCAGATCGAATCGCACCCCGCCTTTTCCAGTTCGATCCCCATCTGCATAAAGCTTTCGACGGTGTGCACCGGGCTCACCGTGTAGCAGATGGTCCCCTGCACGTGGGCCTTCCCTTTCTCGGCCGCGGCGATGGCCGAAGTCATGTTGCGCACGTCGTTCAGCGCATCGAAGATGCGAAAAACCCCGATCCCGTTTTTGATGGCCAGCCGGACGAACCCCTCCACTACATCGTCGGCGTAATGGCGGTACCCGACCAGGTTTTGCCCGCGGAGAAGCATCTGCAGAGGCGTATGGGGAAGATGGGCTTTCAAGGTCCGGAGCCGTTCCCAGGGGTCTTCGTTGAGAAACCGGATGCAGGCGTCAAAAGTCGCTCCCCCCCAGGATTCGAGGGAAAAGAATCCCACCCGGTCCATTTCTTCAGCAATGGGCAGAAGGTCAGCGGTTCGCAACCGGGTGGCCAACAGCGACTGGTGGCCGTCCCTCATCGTCGTATCGGTGATCTTCACTCCCATGATCTTTCCCCTTCAGCGGGATAAAAAAAGCCAACCCCGGTTGGCTCATGCTGCCATCATGATGATCGGATTGAATCGTCGAAAGAGAGGAAACAACGCTTTTATGATATTATGGTTATAGGCACCGCCAAAAGTCAAGGTTCTCTTTCAGGATCGGCCTTTCAACAAAGGAGTCTGCATGAGCTTTTGGGAGCCGCAATCCGTTCCCCAGGCCGAAGGGATCGTCCCCGGGAGGTAACAAGACCGATGAGGATCGATCGTCTGGACCATCTGGTTCTGACCGTGAAGAGCATCCCCACCACCTGTGACTTCTACTCCCGGGCGCTGGGCATGGAGGTCGTCACCTTTGGGGACAACCGGAAGGCCCTGGCCTTCGGTTGCCAGAAGATCAACCTCCACGAAGCCGGGCATGAGGTGGACCCTAAAGCCCACCGGCCGACCCCCGGCTCGGCAGACCTTTGTTTTATTACTCAGGACCCGCTTTCGAAAATCCTGGAGCGGTTTAGCCGACTGGGGATCGAAATCATCGAGGGCCCGGTAAAGCGAACCGGCGCCCAAGGCCCCATTGAATCGGTCTACCTCCGGGATCCGGATGGAAACTTGATCGAAATTTCAAATTATCCAGATCCAGCGCCCTAGGAATCGGAAACGATAGGGGTTCACTCTGCCGGCCTGGCCAGACTATTTCGGGCCGGGCAACGATCCTTCTATTCTTGAGTCGATGGTTGCTTTGGGCACGGAAGATTCGCGAAAGAAATGAATCCCGATTCTATATATGTTTTGAATATCGAAAGCTCTCTTGCGCTTTCAGAAATTGAAGAAAAAGTCGAGTGGCGCGAGGGAATTTCACCCTCGCGCTCTCCGAGAACCGGACGTGAACCTCTCGATTCATCCGGCTCCTATTGTCCAGCCTTTAACTGTCGGAGTCCCCAATGGGCAAAAAGCTCCGGTTGTTTATACACTATCTTCTGCAACCAATGAAGCGCCCGTCGGTTATGACCCCTCAATCTTTTGTATTTCCGGGTAGCCCACCTGACAAGAATATTGTTCAGGCGCTGAAAGGTAGGGTATAAGGCTGACCTGTAGAAGTTGCCGTAGTAGTTCATCCATCCTCTGACCACCGGATTGATCATATGGGCCAGTTCATCCAAAGATTTGTCCGTTTGCCGATGTAAGCGCCATTCCCTCATCGTCTCCCGCATTGACTTTGCCGCTTCATTGCTGATGGCCGGATTGAAACCGACAAAGAACCTACCCTCAGGATCCTTCGCTCCCCTGGGCCGAAACGTATATCCCAGGAAATCGAACTTTTGCTCAGCGTAGTCCTCTCGCCGCCTATCATCCTTGCAGTAGATAATTCTCGTCTTCTGCCTATGAAGTTCCAGTCCGCATTCAGCAAACCGCTGCTCAATCGCCGCCCGAAGACTTTCAGCCTGGGCTTTACTCTGACAATGGCAAATCCCATCATCAGCATAACGCTCGAAAGGGATCTGAGGATACTGTCTCTGCATCCACTTATCGAACGCATAATGCAGAAAGAGATTCGCAAGGAGGGGACTGATGACTCCCCCTTGGGGTGTCCCTTTCTCCCGATGAATCAGGCGACCATCTTCCAATTGCACGGGCGCTTTCAACCATCTCTTAATGTACACAAGCACCCATTTGCAATCCGTCTGCTTCCTCACCGCCCGCAACAACAGATCATGATCGATACTGTCGAAAAAGCCCTTGATATCGAGGTCTAAAACCCAGTCGTATCGCCAGCAACGTCGGCGAGCAACTGCTACGGCCTCAATCGCAGACTTCTCAGGCCGATACCCATAAGAGTCCGGATGGAAATGTTCTTCCAAGATCGGCTCCAGGTACCGTTTGGCTACCGTCATGGCAATGCGGTCTGCTACCGTGGGTATCCCTAACGGGCGCGTCCCTTCATTGTCCTTCGGTATATCCACCCTACGGACAGGTGGTGGAAAATAGCTGCCTGAGGACATCCGATTCCAAATCTTGAAGAGGTTGTTCTTCAAATCCTCTTCAAACTTGGCAACGGTTTGCCCATCTACTCCAGCCGCTCCCTTGTTCGCCTTAACTCGTTTGTATGCCTCCCAAACCTCCCATTTCGAAATACAAAATGGCTTTGCTTTATTCACCAGGCTCCTCCCATCTCTGGTTGACCTGCAAATAAAGCCAGACAACGCAGCCCCTTCGCTCCATCCCCATTACGGGACTTCTCCGCTACTACGGACTGCTCCGCCCCCGTGTCCCGCATCGGTACTCTCACCCTTGTGGGGTCCTCCACTTGAGTTTCTCCCTTATCATCGGAACGACAGGTTCCCACGTTCCACACAAGAGCCTGGATCAAGGTCACGCCATCTTTATGCCGGACGCCGCTCAGGCAATAAACAGGTTTCCCCTGAACTAATCCTGGCGTT
>JAPLIW010000265.1 GCA_026388915.1 Deltaproteobacteria bacterium | reverse complement strand
CTCTGTTTCTCATCCTTGCGATCACCCTGAGCGGAACCCTTCTCCGGGTCTTTTTCCGGACCTACCTGGTGGAGGTGAAGGCCTACGCCCTGAGCCTGATTCATCTTCAACCCGTGATCCCCCAGGTTCACTGGCTCTTTGGACTGCATTTCTTCCTGGTCCTGGTTCTTCTGATCTACTTTCCTTTCAGCAAGCTGATGCATTCCGGCGGTCTATTCTGGAGCCCCACCAGAAACCAGCGGGCCAATTTCGAGGCAAGGTTCGTCAACCCCTGGGATTTTCCGGTGGCCTATAACCCCCGGAATCTGTGGCCGCCGGAGAAGTACCATCAGGCCCTGGCGGAGTCGAAGGAAGGGAAAAAAGAATGAAAGTCCCTATTCCCATCCCCCGGATAAAAATCGGAGCTTCCCAGCGCCTGCGCTGCCATCCCTGCAAAGAAAAGGACATGGTCAAGGTCAACCTCCCCCCGGAGCGGGCCAAGGACTGGAAAGAGGTCATGCTGAAGAAGATGGCCGAGGTCCTGGATAAATACCGGTCCGTGCGGCTCTTCATGGACATTTGTGTGAAGTGCGGGGCCTGCGCCGACAAGTGCCAGTTCTTCCTGGGCACGGGAGACCCCAAAAACATGCCCGTGGCCCGGGCCGATCTCTTCCGAAAAGTTTACAGGCGGTACTTCACCCTGGGGGGAAAGATCTGGGGGCGGGCCAACGAGGCCGAAGAGCTCACTGAATCGGTCCTCCAGGACTGGTACACCTATTTCTACCAGTGCAGCGAATGCCGCCGCTGCTCGGTGTTCTGCCCTTACGGGATCGACACGGCCGAAATCACCATGGCTGCCCGGGAGGTGATGGCTGCGGCGGGAATCGCCACGAAATACGTAACCGAGGTCGTGGCCAAGGTCTACGACACGGGGAACAACCTGGGGATCTGGCCCCCGGCTTGGAAGGACAACTGTTCCTTCCTGGAGGAAGACCTGAAGGACACGGAAGGGCTGGATTTAAAATTCCCGGTGGATGAGGTGGGGGCCGAAGTCCTGCTGGTCCCGCCCTCGGCGGACAACTTTGTAAACACCAACACCATGATCGGGTATGCCAAGATGTTTCACGGCGCCGGCATCTCCTGGACCACCAGCACCTATTGCAACGAGGGCGGCAATTTCGGGCTCTTTTTGGACTATGCCAACCTGAAGAAGGTGAACAACCGGATTCTGGAGGCGGCCCGCGACCTGAAGGTGAAGAAAATCTACTGGGGGGAGTGAGGACACGCGTGGAGGGCCGGTCTGGCCTTCACCACCACCCTCAGCGGAGCCATGGATTTTCTGGAAATCCCCTACCCGGTGCATATCTGCGACCTCACCCGGGAGCTGATCTCCCGGGGGGCTTTCAAGATCGACAAGTCGGCCAATGATGACTTCCGGGTGACCTACCACGATCCCTGCAACGTGGCCCGGGCCGCGGGGTATTTCGAGCCTCCGCGAGACATCCTCCGGGCGGTCTGCAACCACTTTGGGGAGATGCACCCGGACACAATCCGGGAGAAGACTTACTGCTGCGGCGCCGGCGGGGGACTTTTGGCCGACGAGATCATGGAAATCCGCATCGCCGGGGGCAAACCGCGGGCCGAGGCCTGCCGGGCCACCGGGGCCAACTACCTGGCCACCATCTGTGCCATCTGCAAGGCGAACCTGCCGGAGGTCATGAAACACCACAAGGTGAACTGCGAAGTGGGCGGGGTTCACGACCTGCTGGGAAGGGCGCTGGTGCTGAAATAAAAAATGGAATAGTGGAATAATGGAATGATGGAATTTTGGGG
>JAPLIW010000504.1 GCA_026388915.1 Deltaproteobacteria bacterium | reverse complement strand
CGGAATTCGGAATGCGGAATAAAGACTTCCAGATACGAACTGCCATTTATTCGTTTCTTATTTTCGCTAGCTTTTTTATTCGAAGAATAGAAATTGTTGGGGGACTTCATTCCGCATTCGCCATTCCGAATTCCGCATTTTAGCTGAGGAGCCCGCGGAGGTCCTGCAGGTCCTTTTTAACCCGGAGGAGTCCTTCCTGGTATTTTTTATCGGGCAAATCCAGTTTCAGCTGTTTTTCCCGCAGCCCCTTCAACTCCTGCAGCCTTTTCTTGGCTCCGGCAATGGTGAATTTTTCCTGGTAGAGGAGTTTCTTCACTTCCAGGATCAGTTCCAGGTCCCTTTTCCGGTACAGCCGCTGCTTGGAGTTGGTTCGCACCGGGCTGATGATCTTGAATTCCGACTCCCAGTAACGCAACACGTAGGGCTCAACCCCGGTGATCTGGCTCACCTCTCCAATTTTGTAGTAAAGTTTTTCCGGAATAGGAGGAGTGGATTTCTTCTCCATGGGCTTCGATCCTCCTCGGAGGATTCAAAATTTCTTTCCCCGATCAGGAGGGATTCTCCGAAGGGGCGTTCAACGCCTTCCTAAGGACTTGGCTGGGCTTGAAAGTCAGAACCCGCCGGGCGGTAATCTGGATTTCGCTGCCGGTCTGGGGGTTCCTTCCTTTCCGGGAACGTTTTTGGCGGACCATGAAATTCCCGAAACCGGAGATCTTGATCTTCTCTCCGTTTTCCAGGGTCTCCTTCATGAGGTCGAAAACCAAGTCCACGATCTCAGCAGATTCCTTACGGGAGAAACCAATTTTTTCATAAATCGTTTCTACGAGATCCGCTTTGGTCATGATCTTCCCCTCCTTTTATCTGGCGAACTTGAGACATTTTTTACTCAAAACTCTTTTTCCGCAGATTACGCAGAGAACACGGAGAAATCCTGAAACCTCTGGGGCCTCTGTGCCCTCTGTGGCAAAGGCTAACGAAGAGCGCCCTTGTACTCCCGGGCCAGAAGCTCCACCAGTTGCTGATGGAATTCATTCACTTCCCGATCGGTCAGGGTCCGGTCTTCCTTCTGATAGACCAGGCGGAAAGCCAGGCTCTTCCTGCCGGCAGGAACCGGATTGCCCCGGTAAAGATCGAAGAGCCGGATCTCCTTGATCCATCCCCCGCCGGCTTTCCAGAGGGTCTGAAGAATATCCCCGGCAGCCACCGGTTCATCCACGACGACGGCCAAATCGCGGGCTACCGCCGGGTAACGGGGTAACGGAGTGAAGGTCCGCCGCTCGGTCATCCTGGACACAACCTTCTGGAAGTCCAGTTCAAAGAGAAAGACCTTCTCCTTCAAATCAAAGAGTTCTCCCACGGCGGGGTTCACTTCCCCCAGGATGCCGATGTCTTCCCCTTTCACGCGAACCCTGCAGGCTTTGCCGGGGTGCAGGAACGGAATCTGGGCATCGGGAAGAAATTGAACTCCCAAGACCCCCATTCCTTCGAAAAGGCCTTCCAGGGCCCCTTTGAGGTCGAAAAAATCGCACTCCGCCCGGGGCTTGGACCAGGATTCCTCTTCCCGCAGGCCGGATAAGATCCCGCCGAGAAACTCTACTTCTTCGGGCTGATCCTCCGGCCCCCGGGGGAAGAAGACCCTTCCCAGTTCGAAGAGCTTCAGGTCCAGGTTCTGCCGGTGAAGGTTGCTGCGCACGGTGTGGAGCAGCCCCGGCACGAGGGTGGTGCGCATGACGGCCTGGTCCTCGCTGAGCGGGTTCTGAATGCGCAGCCCCCTGGCCTTGCGGTCGTTCGGGGAAATGCGCAAATCCAGGAGCACCTGGGGAGAGATGAAACTGTAGGTGATGACCTCCCGGAAGCCAAAACCGGACAGAAGATCCCTGGCCCGCTCGACCCCAACCTGCATGGGGGTCTTCTTTTCGGGGGAGACCCTTCCCGAAGGCAGAGTGACGGGAATCCGGTGAAACCCGTGCAGCCGGGCCACTTCCTCGATCAGGTCGATCTCCCGGGTCAGATCCACCCGGTAGGTGGGGGCCGTGACCCGGAAAGAGTCCGCCCCGTTTTCCCTAACCTCCAACTGCAGGTTCTTCAGGTGGGACTGGATCTCTTTCGAGTTGATCGAGGTCCCCAGAATCTGGTTCACCCGGGAAACCCGAAGGGGGATCTGGAGGGGCTGGATCTTCTTGGGATAGGCATCCACCGCCCCCCGAGATACCGCCCCCCCTGCGAGAGCGGCCATCAAATCAGCCGCCCGCTCCGCTGCCCGCAGCGACCCGTTGGGGTCGATCCCCCGTTCAAAGCGAATCGACGCCTCGGTGCTCAAGCCCAGCTGCTTGGAGGTCCGGCGGATCCCCATGGGGTCGAAATAGGCGCTTTCCAGGAGGATATCGCTGGTGTCCTTTTCGATCTCTGAATTCAGCCCGCCCATGATCCCGGCCAGGGCCACCGGCTCTTTCCCATCGCAGATCATCAGGGCGTCTTTGGGCATCTTCCGGCCCGTACCGTCCAGGGTGGTGAAAGTGAATCCCGGAGCCGCGGTCCGGACGACGATTCTTTTCTCCTCCAGGCGGTGGAAGTCAAAGGCATGGAGCGGCTGGCCCATCTCCAGCATGACGTAATTGGTCACGTCCACGATATTGCTGATGGCCCGGACTCCGCAGGCCTCCAGGCGGCGGCGCATCCAGAAGGGAGAAGGCCCGATCTTAACCCCCTGGATGAGCTTGGCCACGTACCAGGGGCACAGGTCCGGCCGATCAAGCGTCACGGAAGTCAGGCGATCCGCAGAAGGATCTTTTTCGCCTTTTTTGTCGATGGGGAAACGTGGGGACTTTCCGGTGAGCGCGGCCACCTCCCGGGCAATTCCCAGAACGCAGAGGCAATCGGACCGGTTGGGGGTGATGTTGATGTCCAGGATCCAGTCTTCCAGGGGGAGAGCCCGGTCGAGGGACAGCCCCGGGGAAGCTTGCGGGTCCAGGAACATGATTCCCGAGCCTTCTTCGCTCAGTCCTAGCTCCTTCTCCGAGCAGAGCATTCCTTCCGAGGGGATTCCCTGAAATTGAGTCTTGCCGATCTTCACTCCGCCCGGGAGCACCGCTCCTTCCATCGCCAGAGCCACTCGTTCGCCGGCTTTCAGGTTGGGGGCGCCGCAGACGATGGAATAATCCCTCTTGCCGTCATGGACCGAGCAGAGGGAAAGGTGATCGCTCTGCGCCAGGGGGCGGAAAGAATCCAGTCGTCCCACGATCACCCCCTGAAAAGCGGGCTTCCACTCCGTCAGCCCCTCCACTTCCAGTCCCGAATGGGTCAGGAGGTCGGCCAGGTCTGCCGGGGAAAGAACGACTTCAACGTAATCTTTCAGCCACTCCAAGCTGATCTTCATAATTTATCCGGAAAAAGATCATTTATCGTCGATATTGTTCGTAAAAAGTCTCTTGGAGCGTCACCCCGGCGAAAGCCGGGGTCCAGAACATCTTGAAATAACTGGATTCCGGCTTTC
>JAPLIW010000553.1 GCA_026388915.1 Deltaproteobacteria bacterium | reverse complement strand
ACCCGGGGGAGGAGTTTCTCCTCTTTCCAGCCTGCCCTCCGGGCGACTTCCGCGAAAGGAGTCAAGGAGAGCGGAAGGTCTCCCTGGATCTGCGCCAGGAGCCTTTTATCCGGAACCGAGAGTTTTTCTTTTTTCATGGATCTTCCCTGATCCTTCCCTCCGAATCGAGGCATGATGTATAGCATAGGAGAAAACGGGGCGGCAAGCTATCCTTTTGGTAGCAGAATCCCGCCCCTGCAAATTTTCCGCCCCCTGGGCGCTATCCTTCCGCCCCCCTGAGGGGGGGCTCAAGAATAAAAAAACTTGACCGGAGCCATCTTCTTTTGATAATGCATTTGCCCGAATCTGCCTTCAGTCAAATTAAGGGTTGCCTTTTCCATAAAAATATTATAGAAAACTTTTTGGTGGACAGTTAGGGGAGGCCGTTTAATCCCCAGCGCTTCGGTGCGCTTTCTTGCTTCCCATCCGGGAAAATTCTCTTCCGAAGGGGAATGAATCCATGCTGATCGATTACCTCCCCATCTTTATTTTCTTCGTTCTGGCCGTGGGGTTTGCCCTTTTCGTCATCGTCGCCTCCGCCTTCCTCGGCAAGCGAAAGGTCACCCCCCAGAAGATGACCCCCTACGAATGCGGGATGGACCCCGTCGGCCAGGCCCGCAGCCCCTTCCCGGTGAAGTTCTGCATCATCGCCATGCTCTTCATCATCTTCAGCATCGAGGTCATTTTCATCTACCCCTGGGCGGTGATCTTCCGGGACCTGAAGATCTTCGGCCTGGCGGAAATGGCCGTTTTCATCGCCATCCTGCTCGTCGGCTTCATCTACGTATGGAAAAAAGGAGCCCTGGAATGGGAATAGAAACTCAACTGGGCAACAATGTCCTGACCACCTCCCTGGAGAAGCTGATCAACTGGGCCCGGCGCTCCTCCCTGTGGCCGGCCGGGTTTGGATTGGCCTGCTGCGCCCTGGAGATGATCGTCGCCGCCTCGGCCCGGTATGACCTGGCCCGCTTCGGCATGGAAGTCTTCCGCTCCTCTCCCCGCCAGGCGGACCTCATGATCGTGGCCGGGACGGTGACCAAAAAGATGCTCCCGGCGGTACTCCGTATTTACGAGCAGATGCCCGAGCCCAAATGGGTCATTGCCATGGGAGCTTGCGCTTCAACCGGCGGAATTTTCGACACCTATGCCACGGTTCAGGGGATCGATCGGTACCTTCCGGTGGACGTGTACATCCCGGGGTGTCCTCCCCGGCCGGAAGCTCTCCTCTACGGAATCATCAAGCTCCACGAGAAGATCGGCAGAGAGAAGCTGCTGGAAAGGTAAGGAACCATGGATCTGGCAACCGTTGTGGAACGGGTGAAAAAGAAGTTTCCCGAAGCGGTCCTCGAGGTCGGCGCGTTTCGGGGGGAGACCACCCTGCGAATCCGGCCCGAGGACCTTCTGTCCCTGTGCCGGTTCTTGCGCGAGGACCCGGAAATGGCCTTTGACTTCCTGATTGATCTCTGCGGGGTCGATTATCTGCCCCGGGAACCCCGCTTCCAGGTGGTCTATCACCTCTGCTCGACCCGAACCCGGCTTAGGCTCCGTCTGAAGGTCTCTCTGCCGGGAACCGACCCGAAGATCGCCTCCGTCTTCTCCGTCTGGAAGGCCGCTGACTGGATGGAGCGGGAGGCTTTTGATATGTATGGGATCACGTTTGCGGGACACCCCGACCTCCGGCGCATTCTGCTCACCCCGGAGTGGCAGGGATATCCCCTGCGCAAAGATTATCCGCTCCGGGGCTGATCCTAACCCCGGACGATGGAGAAGGATGGAGATGGGCGACAACAATACCATGATCCTCAACATGGGACCCCAGCACCCCAGCACCCACGGTGTCTTGCGGGTGATCCTGGAGCTGGACGGCGAGGTGGTGGTCAAGGCCACCCCGGACATCGGGTTCCTCCACCGCGGTCTGGAGAAGCTGGCCGAGAACAAGACTTATCACCAGTGTATTCCGCTCACCGATCGGCTCGATTACGTGGCCGGCATGACCAACAACCTGGCCTATGTGCTGGCGGTGGAGAAGCTCCTGGGACTGGAAGTTCCTCCCCGGGCACAGGCCATCCGGGTCCTGCTCAGCGAACTGCAGCGGATTTCCAGCCACCTCCTCTGGCTGGGGACGCATGCCCATGATATCGGGGCCATGACTCCCTTATTCTACGCCCTGCGGGAACGGGATGAGATCCTGTTCATGTTTGAGATGATTTGCGGGTCCCGCCTGACCCCCTCCTACTTCCGGGTGGGCGGTCTGGCCCAGGACCTGCCCGAGGGGCTCGAAGAGAAGGGCCGGGAATTCACCCGGACTTTCAACGCCCACGTGGACGAGTACGAGACCCTCCTGACCAAGAATAAAATCTGGCTGAAGCGAACCCAGGGGGTGGGGACCATTTCGGCGGAAGAGGCGGTCAACTGGGGATTGACCGGCCCGAACCTTCGGGCCTCCAACATGCCATGGGACCTGCGCAAGGCCATGCCCTACAGCGGGTACGAGAACTACGAATTCATCGTCCCCACGGGAAAGAACGGCGACGTGTACGACCGGTACATGGTGCGGATGATGGAGGTGCGCCAGTCCAATGAAATCGTCCGCCAGGTCCTGGACAAGATGCCCGGCGGCGCGATTCTGGCGGATGATCCCAGGGTGGTCTATCCGCCCAAGGACCGGGTGCAGGAGAGCATCGAATCCTTGATCCATCATTTCCACCTGGCCAGCGCCGGATTCCCCACTCCCGCGGGGGAAGTGTACGCCAGCATCGAGTCCCCCAAGGGGGAGCTGGGGTTCTACCTGGTCAGCGACGGGACGAACAAGCCCTGGCGGTTCCGGGTCCGGCCGCCCTCTTTCCTCAACCTGAGCGCCCTGCCGGTGATGGTGCAGGGACGGCTCATATCGGACGTGGTGGCGGTCATCGGATCGATTGACATCGTCCTGGCCGAAATCGACCGCTGAGCGGAAGGAGAGGCCATCCCCATGACCCTGCGGGAGGCTGCCGAGAAACTGGGATTAAAGCCCGTGGCGGGTCTATCCCGACTCACCCGGGAGTTCGGTCAGGGGTATGTGAGCGACCTTTTAAGCGACGTCATGGCCAATGCCAAGCCGGGGGATATCTGGGTGACCCTCCAGATCCACCAGAACATCATCGCCGTGGCGACGCTCAAGGAGCTGGCCGGGATCATCCTCATCGGGGGGAGGCAGCCGGAAAAACAGACCTTAGCCAAAGCGGAGGAGGAGCAAGTTCCCATCCTCCTCTCCGACCTGCCGGCCTTTGAGGTGGTGGGACGATTGTATCAACTGGGAATCACCGGCCGGAAATGAACCGATTTCGCCCGTGCAAGATCTGTCCTTACATATATTGGATATTGTGGAAAACTCTCTGGCCGCCGGATCCCGGCGGGTGGAGATTCGAGTCGAAGAGAATATGTCCGCGGACCGGATGGTCATCGAGATTGTCGATGACGGCTGCGGGATGGACGAGGAGAGGGCCCGGAAAGCGCTGGATCCCTTCTTCACCACCAAGACGGTCCGGCGGGTGGGTCTCGGACTGCCGCTCCTCGAAGAGGCCTGCCGCATGAGCAAGGGGAAACTCCGGATTCAGTCCCGTCCGGGAAAAGGAACGAGAGTGAGGGCCACCTTCCAACACAGCCACATCGACCGGAAACCCCTGGGGAACATCCGGGATACCCTGATCACCCTGATGATCGGTCATCCGCAGGTGGACCTCCTCTACGAACACCGGAAGGAGGGAAAAACATTTTCCCTGGATACTCGGGAGATCAAAGCGGACCTGGGGGAGATTCCCCTGGATGCCCCCCAGGTCGTATCCGCCCTGCGGACGCTAATCCAGTCGGGGCTGGAGGATCTGGGAGCTTCCTAGCCCAGGATGAATTTGGGGCCCGGACCGTATCAAGCGATAGAGGTCGGGAAGAAAGATTGAAAGGTTTTAGGGGGAGGGTGAAAGGAATGGCCAAGCTATCCATCGAGGACCTGAAAAAGATAAAGGAATCGGTGCGGGCCGCGGTGACCTTGCGGGAAGGGGGCTACCGGGCCAGGGTCAACGTGCACATGGGTACCTGCGGGCTGGCGGCCGGGGCCCGGGCGATCGTGACCGCGGTTCTGGATGAGATCCAGAAGAAGGATATCAAAGACGTCGTCGTGGTCACCTCGGGATGCGCCGGGCTCTGCAACCGGGAGCCCATGATCACCGTGGAACGGATGGGGGAGCCCCCGGTGAAGTATGTGGACCTCACCCCGGATAAGATGCGGGAAATTTTCTCCGATCATGTCCTGGGGGGCAAGATCGTGGAAAAATACGCCCTGGCCATCGGGAGTGAAACGACCTTTTAGAATTGCGGATTGCGGAATAAAACCGGTTGCCGGTTGCCAGTTGCCTGTTACCAGTTTAACAGCCCTTGCCTTTAACCGGCAACGGGGAACCGGGAACTGGCAACATGATTTTTTTTGACTTGAGGCACTTAAGGCACTTGAGGGCACTTGAGGCACTGTTTTTAGGTCTTAGGGAGGTTCAGGATGGCGGCTAGAGTATTTCGATCCCATATATTAATGTGTGCCGGAACGGCCTGCGTCTCCTGCGGGACCTTCAAGGTGCGGGAGCGGTTGGAGAAGGAGCTGAAGGCCCGGGGACTGGACCAGGAAGTCCGGGTGGTCATCACCGGCTGCAACGGATTCTGTGCCGAAGGCCCCATCATGGTGGTGTACCCCGAAGGAATCTTCTACGGCCATGTGACCCCCGAAGACATGCCCCTGATCGTGGAAGAGCATATCATGAAAGGCCGCCCGGTTCCCAAGCTCTTCTACAAGGAACCGGTCAAGAAGGAAGCCATTCCCCGGATGAAAGACATCCCCTTCTTCGGCCTCCAGGTGCTCCGGGTCCTGCGCAACCGCGGGCTGATCAACCCCGAATCCATCGACGAATCCATCGCCAAGGACGGCTACATGGCGCTGCACCAGGCCTTTACCCAGATGACCCCCGGGCAGATCATCGCCGAGGTCAAGGAATCGGGACTGCGGGGCCGGGGGGGCGCGGGGTTTCCCACGGGAGAAAAGTGGGAGGAATGCCGGAAATACGACCGTTTCCCGAAATACGTGATCTGCAACGGCGACGAAGGAGACCCCGGGGCCTTCATGGACCGGTCGGTCCTGGAGGCCGACCCGCACGCCGTCCTGGAGGGCATGGCCATCTGCGCCAAAGCCGTGGATTCCCACGAAGGGTATCTCTACGTCCGCGCCGAGTACCCCCTGGCCATCAAACGGGTGAACCTAGCCATCGAGCAGGCCCGGAATTACGGCCTCCTGGGAAAGGACATCTTCGGGACCGGGTTCGATTTCGACGCCTTTGTCTACCCCGGGGCCGGGGCCTTTGTCTGCGGCGAATCCACGGCCCTCATGTTTTCCCTGGAAGGGAAGAGGGGAATGCCCCGGGCCAAGCCTCCCCGCTCGGCTGAAGCCGGCCTCTGGGGCCAGCCCACCGTCCTGAACAACGTGGAAACCTTCTCCAACGTGCCCCAGATCATGCTCCACGGGGCCAAGTGGTTCAACAGCCTCGGAACGGAGAAGAGCAAGGGGACCAAGGTCTTCTCCCTGGCCGGGTGCGTGAACAACATCGGGCTGGTGGAAGTTCCCATGGGAATCAGCCTTCGCTCCATCGTCTTCGACATCGGGGACGGGATCAAGGGCGGGAAAAAATTCAAGGCCGCCCAGCTGGGAGGTCCTTCGGGCGGGTTTGTTCCGGAGAGTCTGCTGGACACCCCGGTGGACTACGAATCCCTGGAAGCCACCGGAGCCATCATGGGCTCGGGCGGGATCGTCATCTGCGATGAAGCCACCTGCATGGTGGACTCGGCACGGTTCTTTACCGACTTCTGCGTGGATGAGTCCTGCGGCAAGTGCGTTCCCTGCCGGATCGGTCTCAAGGTGATGCTCAGCAAACTCGAAGACATCGTGGGGGGGAAAGGCCGGGAAGGAGACGTGGAGTTTCTGGATGACCTGGGACGCCATATCGTGAAGACGTCCCATTGCGGCCTGGGGCAGTCGGCCCCCAACCCGGTCCTCTCCACCATCCGCCACTTCCGGCACGAGTACGACGAGCATATCCGGGACAAACGCTGCCGCTCCCTGGACTGCAGGGCCCTGATCCGCTTCCGGGTGAATGAAGAGAAGTGCAAGATGTGCGGGCTCTGCATGAAGGCCTGCCCCGTGGGCGCGGTGACCTGGGAGAAGAAAAAGCCGGCCAAGATCAACTCAGACCTGTGCACCAAGTGCAAGTCGTGCATCCGGGCCTGCAAGTTCTGGGCTATAGAATAAGACATTCACCACCGAGGCACAGAGGACACCGAGGTCAAAAGAGAAAAAGGAATGGAATAATGGAACAATGGAATAGTGGAATGGTGGGCAAACAATTGGTTCTTCCAATATTCCATCATTCCAATTTTCCAGTTTTTTTCTCTCTGTCCTCTGTGCCTCGGTGGTGAAAAAAATTAAAAGTGGGTTAGGAATGGCTAAAGAAGAAAAGATGGTAATGCTGACCATTGACGGAGTCCAGGTCTCTGTTCCCCCGGGGACGATGATCTTGGACGCCGCGGCCAAAGCGGGGATCAAGATCCC
>JAPLIW010000367.1 GCA_026388915.1 Deltaproteobacteria bacterium | reverse complement strand
CGGGGGTTTCAGGTCCTTGATGTCCGGTCCGATGACCTCGACCTTGCCGTCCTCCACCTCGTTCATGTCCCGGGTGGTGGTCCACTCGCAGGCGATCGTCCGGCCTCCGCCCATCTCCAAGAAAATATCCTCTCCGCGAATGCGCTCCCCCTCGAAAGCCGGTCCGTAGGCCACGGGAACGGGAACCTTGGCCACGGTCACCTTCAGGCCCCGCACCTCCACCGCCTTCTGCACGATCTGGTCGTGGGGGATGTTGGAGACCACATGCTCGTAGGTGCAGATCCCGGTGGGGAGAACCTGCGGGATGGGGGTGTCGGCAATGACCGGGAACCCCCAGTTGATGGCCCCGGCGGCGTTGGCGTACCATTCGTCGGTGACGAAGCCCAAGGGCAGGGCAAAGGCAAAGACCCGGTCCTTGTTGTAGATCAGGATCTTGCGGTAATCCCCCGGGGCGATGCCGCCGAAAGACATGGCCGCCCGGGTGGCAAATCCCATGGCAAAGACCGTGGCGGTGTAGTCCGGGCCGAAAGAGACCAGGCGGGTGGGCCAGCCGATCTGCACTCCGGCCTCCACCAGTTGATTGGAAAAGCGTTTCCCCTCGTGCTCGGCGGACATGAAGACGTAGAGGTTCTTCTCCTGCAGCTCCTGGGCGATCTTCGCCGCGATCTCCTTGGATGGGGCCGCCCCCAGAATGGCGGCAAACCCCGGGGCCGTGCCGTCCACGAACTCGATGCCCCGTTTCCGGAGAATGATGTCGTCGGCCGCGCCGAGCCAGAGGTTGTCGGCGGTGGGATCTTCCCCCCGCACGTAGAAATTCGGGTCCTCCAGATAGCGAATGGCCTCGATGATTTCCTCGGCGAAAAAGGTGGCCATGCCCGCATCCAGGGCCGGGGCCAGGTACGGGAGCCAGGTCCTCTCCTTCACCGGCGGAGGGATGAGGGCCCGGCACCGTTCCAGGACCGGCTTCATGTCCCCCAGGGTCTTGACCGGAATTCCCAGAATCCCGTAAATGACGGGCAGGTAATAACCGGTGTTGGGAAATCCCACCTCCTGGTCGGGTCCCCACTTCTCCAGGGCCTCTTTATATTTCTTCCCGGCCCGTTCCTTGATCTTGTGGGCGCCGCGAATTGCGGCTGCGGCAATAATTTTCGACACGTTCCCTCCGCCTTGGGATTAAAGTAGGGGCGGTTCGCGAACCGCCCCTACAGCTCTTTATCAGACGGCATCCAGCTCGCGCCGCATGGCCATGTCGTAGAGCACCCGATCCTTCTTCTTATCCAGTCCCAGAGCCTTGCGCTTTTTGTCGATATGCTCGAGCATCAGTTTGGTGGCTTTTTCCGGGTCCGGTTCAAAGGCCCACTTGCCCCCCATGATCTCTTCCAGCCCATCATACATGAGCTTGCACATCTCCTCGCTTCCGGTGATCGGGAAGGTGGTCCCGAAGACGGTGAAGACCCCGGAGGCCACAAAGTACTGGCCGATGGCGATGGCTTTCTCGCTCATCCACTCCGGAGCAGCCCCGGCGGCCGGCAGGTCGCTGATGTCGTCCCCCAGCCCGCCGTCTTTCACCACCGCCGTGGCGGCCATGAGAATCCGGCTGTTGTCCACACAGGATCCCATGTGAAGGACGGGAGGAATGCCCACCGTCTCACACACTTCGGCCAGTCCGGCGCCGCAGTACTTGGAAGCCGCCTCCGGGGTCAGAAGCCCGGCCTTGCCGCAGGCCATGGCCGCGCACCCGGTGGTTAGAACGATGACGTCGTTTTTGATCAACTCCTTGATCATGGTCAGGTGAGCGCTGTCGTGGCAGGTCCGGGCATTGTTGCAGCCCACCACTCCGGCGATGCCCCGGATCCGGCCGTTGATGATGTTGTCGTTGAGCGGCCGGTAGGAAGAACGGAAGAGGCCTCCCAGGAGGTAGTTGATGGTCTCATGGCTGAAACCTACGATCATTTCATGGGTTTCCGAGGGGATCAGGACGGGCTTCCCTTTCCGCTTCGGGAAATTGTCGATGGCCTCCCGCAGGATCTTCTTGGCCACCTCCTGCCCATGGTGCTCCTCAAACTCGATATGGGTGGCTCCCTCCATTTTGGCCCTTGGGTTGGTGGTGATCACCTTGGTGTGATAGCACTTGGCCACGTCGGCCAGGGATTGCATCTCACACTGGACGTCCACCACCATGGCCTCCACGGCGCCGGTTATGATGGCCAGCTCCTGCTGGAGGAAGTTCCCGGCCACGGGAATTCCATGGCGCATCAGGACCTCGTTGGCGGAGCAGCACATCCCCGCCAGGTTGATCCCCTTGGCTCCTTTGGATTTGGCGTAGTTCTGGATTTCAGGGTCCTGGGAGGCCACCACCAGCAGTTCGGGGAGCAACGGCTCATGGCCGTGCATAACCAGGTTCACCTCATCCTCTTTGAGGACTCCCAGGTTGATCTTCCCGGCGATGGGGACGGGGTTGCCGAAAAGAATATCCTGGAGCTCGGTGGAGATCATGGACCCGCCCCACCCGTCGGCGAGGGAGCACCTCGCGCCGGCCAGGATTAGATCCTTGTACTCCTGGTCCACTCCCATATGGGTCCGGTGCATCAACTCCACCACCTCCCGGTCGATCCCCCGGGGGGTGATTCCCAGCTTTCTCCAGATTTCCTGCCTCTTGAGGGGCGCCCTTTTTACGAAGTAAAGCTGCCCGTGCTGCCTTCCGAATTCAGCCAGGCATTTCTCCCCCACTTCGACGGCTATCTCTTTGACCGGACGGTCCCCGATTTCCACGTCCAGGTCCAGGGCGACCTGGTAGAGTTTCTGCTCGTCTTTGATCGAGAATCCCGGAACTTCTCCCTTGGCCGTGCCCAGGAACAGCTCGGCCACCCCCCGGGCATGGTCGGAATGGGCTGACGTTCCGGCGGCCACCATGCGGACGAAATTTCTTGCCGAGATGGTTTCCGCCGTTGCCCCACAGACCCCTCTTCTCTTGGCCTTCTCCGCCTCGGTCTCCGCTTTCTTTTTGGGGGCCGGCACCCGGCAGGGCCCCATGGAGCAGTTCTTGCAGCAACTCCCCTCGGCCCCGATCGGGCAGGGTTTCATCTCTTCCGCCCGGTCAAAGGCCGTGCTCACCTTGTCGGCTTTCGCCTTCTCAAGCATTTTCAGCGTGGCTGGATCTACGCTTTTTATCGCTTCTGACATCGAAACAACCCTCCTCCATTTTCCCCGGTGGCGATTCATGAATCGCCCCTACCCTATGCTTTTAAAAGATCCCCGATCATCCCCTTCACCAGCCGGATGGCTTCGGGATGGCGCATGATAAGAATATTCGCCCCGGCCATGAGCAGGATCACCGCCGTGACCGCCTCCATCAGAATTCCCCGCTTCTTCGGGTCCCCGAGGTTGGGGGCGTCCGCTTC
>JAPLIW010000413.1 GCA_026388915.1 Deltaproteobacteria bacterium | reverse complement strand
GGCCGAAGGAAATAAAACCCACCCGACCCAGGAGGAAGTTGCAGCCCATGGTATAGATGGAAAAAATAATAATTTCAATGGCGAAGGGCAGGGGCGAGAAGATTCCCAACAATCCCAACAGGGAAAACGCCAACAGAATGTCCCACCACCACCTGAACACATTCATCATCGGAATTCCTCTCCGCGAAACGAGCCGGTTGCTAACCGGCGCATTCACTGGTCAACCGTCGGATCCAATCACAGTTACTGGTAGCCAAAAAATTTGGAAATTCCCTTATTTCATCCGATCTAGAGATACTGTTCGCAGACGTTGGCTTTAATGGATTCCCGATCCCTGAGCTCGGCGACAATACGCCCCTCTTTGAGGGCGTAAATCTTGTCGGATATGGCGCACACCAGGGGCAGGTTCTGTTCCACGATCACCAGAGCCGCCTTTTTGCTCAGTTCCTTGAAAGCGCCCCGCAGATGGGCGACGATGCTGGGGGCCAGTCCCTCGGTGGGCTCGTCGATGAGCAACACTTTCGGATCCCCCAGGATGGCCCTGCCGATCATCAACATCTGGCGTTCCCCGCCGCTCAGGTATCCGCCCTTGCGATCCATGAGGCTTTTCAGCCTGGGGAAGTGGTCGGTCACCGGGCCCCAGTTGTAATCCTTGGTGGCGTAGCTGCCCAGCTCCAGGTTTTCCCTGACCGTCAGATCGGAAAAAACTTTCTTGTCCTGGGGAATGTATTTGAGCCCCATCCTGGCGATGTCGTAGGACCTCAGCCCGACCAGGTTGGTATCGTTGAAGGTGATCGAACCGGAAGTCGGCTTCAGGAATCCGGCTATGGTCTTGAGCAGGGTGGTTTTGCCGGCTCCGTTTCGACCCACGCAGGTTACCACCTGCCCCCGGTTTACATGGAGATCGGCATCGAATAGAACCTTCGATTCCCCGTAAGAAACATTCAGGCCTTGGACCGCCAAAATTTCATCCTTATTCATGGTCATGGACTCCGTATGTGGAGGCCTGATCGGCTCCCTCGGCGGAGGCGTCGATCTGCCAGTAGCTTCGGCGCACCTCCGGATCCCGGAGACATTCCTCACACTCGCCGTCGGCGATGATTTTGCCCTCGTGCATGACGGTAAGCCTCTCCAGGAAATTTTCCACCTGGGAAATCTTATGTTCCACGATCAGGATCGTCTGCTTCCCCACGTGCTTGCCCAGTACCCCCAGGACTCCTTTGATTTCCGATTCCCCCAGCCCCGCCAGGGGCTCGTCCAGCAGCAACACCCTGGGTTCGGCCAGGACGGCCATGGCGATCTCCAGCCGCCTCTTCTCCCCCAGGCTGAGGTGCTTTACCTGTCTGTGGGCCACGCCCTGAAGCTCAAAGGTCCCCAGGGCCTCGGCGATTTTTTCTTCCGTGCGGTATCGCTTGCAGGTCGTAAGAAGCAGGGAAAGCAGGGAGGGTTTTTTATAGGCCCGATAGTATGACAGGACTAGGTTGTCGATCACCCTGAGATTATCGAAGGTGGAAGTCAGCTGAAAGGTCCGCATCATCCCCATGGCCACCCGTCTTTCCGGCGACACGTGGGTGACGTCTTCCCCCTTGAACAAGATGGTCCCCTCGTCGGGCGGGTAGTACCCGGTCAGGAGGTTGAAAAAAGTGGTTTTTCCCGCCCCGTTGGACCCGATAATCCCCGCCACTTCGTTTTCCCGCAGCCGATAACTCACCCGGTCGACGGCGGTCAATTCGCCGAATCGCTTGGTGACGTTTTCAGTTCTGATGATTTCCGTACCCGCATCTGTATTCACGGCCAGCCCTTTTCTCCTGTTCCGCCCCGGGGATCGGACAGAACCTCCACCGGGGCGGAGACGGGTTTAATAACCCAGAGACTTCAGGGTGGGCATCACCGAATCGCCGCCCTGGTAGCCCACGACTTTAAACAGATCCCATTCGCTTTTCCGCTCGGCGCCTTTTCCCCTGACCAAAAAGCCGGCATACTTGTAAACCGCCGAGTGATCCTCGCGCCAGCGGGCAGAACCTTTAACCGAGGTAAATTGGCCATTGTTGGCCATCAGCGCTGCGGAGACCTTTTTCGGCTCAAAGGACTTGGCCGCCTCAAACCCCCGGAACATTTCCATGTAGGCAGTATAGGCGATGGTGGCATAGGCATCCGGGGGGGCTTTGTATTTCGCCTGGTACAGTTCGGTGAACTCCTTGGCGCTCTTGGCCACTCCCTGGTCTTCAAAGTCAGCCAGGTCATAGTAAAAATAGTGCATCGAGTAGATCCCCTCCAGGGCCTGGGGAGGAATGCCTTTGGCGACCACGTTGGTGATGAAGGCATTGAAAATAGTCATTTCCTTGTTGAGGCCCATCTGCTGGACCTGTTTTAAAAGGGCCACGGCATCGCCACCAAATTGAGCGGAGATAA
>JAPLIW010000236.1 GCA_026388915.1 Deltaproteobacteria bacterium | reverse complement strand
TTCCATAAAATTCGTCATTCCGGCGAAAGCCGGAATCCAGTTATTTCAAGATGTTCTGGACCCCGGCTTTCGCCGGGGTGACGCTTCAAGAGACTTTTTACGAGACCATCAACTTTAGGCACTTTAGCGCACTTTAGGCACTCTAGGCACTTTTGGTTGCGGCTCCGCCGCGTTGTGTTTATCTGTGTCCAATATAAAATGGAGAAAAAATGGAGGATTGGCCGAAGATCAAACCCTCCGGGGACAGCGCCGTGCTGGTTGAGTTCGAGAACCGGATCGACCCGGAAGTGAACCGTGCGGTACGGGCTCTGGCCCTGACGATTGAATCCGATCGATTCCCCGGAGTTTGGGAAGTCCTGCCGGCCTACCGGACGCTGATGGTGACCTACGATCCCCTGCAGGTTGAATATCCCGTTCTGGTGGATCGGATCCAAGGATGCCTGGGTAGAGCAGGCCGTATCGATCTCCCGCCCCGGCGTGTTTTCCGGCTGCCCACCGTGTACGGAGGGGCTCACGGACCGGACTTGGAGCGCGTTTCTCGGGTCCTCCATCTTTCTCCGGAGGAAGTGACCCGGGAATTTTCGCGGGCCCGCTTCCTGGTGTACTTCATCGGTTTCATCTGCGGCCTGGCTTACCTGGGGGGACTCCCGGAAAAACTCCGGGTTCCCCGGCTGACCACGCCCCGAACGTGGGTGCCGGGAGGTTCGGTTGGATTTGCCGGAGGGCAGGTCAACGCCATCACCACGGATCAGCCTTCGGGGTTCAACTATATCGGGAGGACCTTTGTCATCCTTTACGATCCCCGGACCTTCCCGCCCATTCCTTTTGTCGCCGGGGATGAAATTCTGTTCCCCCCGGTTTCCGAAGAAGAGGCCCTGGAGGCCAGAGGACGCCGGGCGGAGGATTTCCTATGAGAGCCTTCGAGGTGATCAACCCCGGGGTTTACACATCCCTTCAGGATTTGGGCCGGCCCGGTTCCATGAAATACGGGATTCCCGCCTCGGGCGTGGCCGACCGTTTTTCCGCCCGGGTGGCGAATCTTCTGGCCGGGAATCTCCCGGAGGCAACGGTCCTGGAAACCACGCTCTTCCGGCTGGAACTCCTGGCCCTGGAGGATCTGGTGATCGCCGTCACCGGCGGGGATCTTTCCCCCCTGGTGAATCAAAGACCCCTTCCCATGTGGCAGGGGGTGCTTATCAAAAATGGAGACCGCCTATCCTTCCGCGGGCGGAAGAGGGGATTCCGGGCTTTTCTGGCTGTCCGGGGGGGTTTTGCGGGGCCCCAATTTTTGGGCAGCCGGTCGGTCTTCGCGCGGGGACTGATGGGGAATCCTCTGCAGGCAGGCGAAATCCTGGAGGCGGAAAAGAGCGGGTTTCAGAATCCTTTCCTTATCCCCCTTCCGGCGGAATTCATCCCTGATTTTTCGCATCGCCCTCCCCTGAGAGTCATCCTCGGACCCCAGCAGGACCGCTTCTCGCCGCAGGGGGTGGAGACGTTTCTCTCCTCGGAATACACGGTGAGTCCCCAGGCGGACCGGATGGGGTATCGGCTGGAAGGACCGAAAATCGAGCATACCCAGGGGGCGGACATCATATCCGAGGCCATCGCCCGCGGGGCGGTTCAGGTCCCCGGAGACGGCCTTCCCATCATCATGTTGTGGGATGCTCAGGTTTCAGGGGGATACCCCAAGATCGCCAATGTGATTTCGGCAGACCTCGACGGACTGGCCCAGGTCATGCCGGGCGAGAAATTTCGGTTTTCAGCGGTGACCCTGGAAGAAGCCCATCAGGCGCTACGGGAAGAGCGGACTCGCTGGGGAGAGGTTCAGAGGCTAACGAAAAGGAATGGTTAAGGGAAGAGGTCAAATCATATTTTTGTTCATCGAAGACCTGGTATTGAATTCTATTCTTTCCGTTATTCTTGGCCAAGAACATAAGGCAATCTGCACTTTTGATTAATAAATCAACCGACTCGGGCGGGTCCAGAAAAATCGCCGCTCCCATGCTTAAGGTTATGGACCAGCCACTTTGCTGCAGAGCTTCCTGAAGGCGAGTTTGAAATCTTTTGAGGGCTTGAGGCGCAATCTGATCTCCGGTTTCGGGCATCAAAATGGCAAATTCGTCACCCCCCATGCGTACGATGATATCGGTGGAACGAGTATTATGCTGGAGGGCAAGGCCCAAGGAGCGGAGGAGCCTGTCGCCCGCTGGGTGGCTAAGGTGGTCGTTGATTTCTTTAAAATTGTCACAATCCAGGTATATTAGAGTGAGAGGGTGCCCATATCTGCGGCAGCGCTCGATCTCTTTGTTGGCCAATTCGGTAAAATATCTCACGTTGAGTACCCCAGTCAAAGAATCCACTCTGGCCAGGCCTTTTTCCTTCTCCAGAGCCATTTTGAACCCTGAAAGAGTAAAGCTTACAACAAAGAAGAAGCCGAACATTACGATCATATTCCAGTAATAGATGAGGGGATGGGAATATTCCCGCCCTGCGTACCAGTCGGCCACATACCAGGCCACTGAACTGGCCGAGGCGATAAATCCTCCTTCTCTCCTCCCGGCACACCAGCTCACGAGCGCTACCGGCAACAGATAAAAGATGGAGGCTGAAATCTCCAGCCCGGCATGGTGGTTAGCATACCCAATCAGGATGACGGAGACGATCCCCACTCCCATGAGGTTGGTTTTCGGCTGCCGGCAAAAGTAGTTGATAATTTTAATCATTTCAACGAGATAGATTGTATTTTGAAAAACTGCTATGCCCAATCATCGGCACTCTTCCTCCAGAACTTCAAAAGATTCTCCAGCAAAATTCGTTATTTAGGCTTTCCCCCCGGGGGGAAAGCCGATGGCACGGTTTTCCGCCCCCCTGTATCTTCGGGTCTGCGGGCTGAGCCGAATCCGGGGGAAAATAGAATCATCCTGCAGGAAGGGACATTTTTGAGGGACATTTTTGATGGCCTCGTAAAAAGTCTCTTAAAGCGTCACCCCGGCGAAAGCCGGGGTCCAGAACATCTTGAAATAACTGGATTCCGGCTTTC